>DATKFL010000079.1:0-2471 GCA_035511355.1 Dongiaceae bacterium | reverse complement strand
CGTCCGGTCGCCATCTCGTACAGCACGGTGCCGAACGAGAAGAGGTCGGAGCGGGCGTCGAGGCTCCGCCCCATCGCCTGCTCGGGCGACATGTAAGGAAGCGTTCCCTGCAGGCCGCCCGCTTCGGCCGCCGCGGATCCGCCGGTGACCGGGGTGCGGCCGCCGGAGACCGCGGCGGGGGCGTCGGCGTCCGGGGTCGCGATCGCGAGGCCGAAGTCGAGGATCTTCACGCGCCCGCGCGGCGTCAGCATGATGTTCTGCGGCTTCAGATCGCGATGCACCACGCGGCGCGCGTGCGCCTCCGCCAGTCCGTCGGCGATCTCGATGGCGATCGCCAGCAGGCGGTCGATCGGCAGGGGACCGGTGCGGGCCAGGTGCCGGGCCAGGGTCTCCCCCTCGACCAGCTCCATCGCGATGAACGAATGGTCGTCGCCGTCGTGCACTTCGTAGATGGTGCAGATGTTCGGGTGATTGAGCGCCGCGGCGGCGCGGGCCTCGCGCAGGATCCGCTCCCAGGCGGTGCCGCGCCCGCCCGCCGGCGCGGTCAGGACCTTGAGCGCGACCGGACGCCGGAGCGTCAGGTCGTCGGCGCGGAAGACGACGCCCATCCCGCCCTCGCCGAGGGTCTCGACGATGCGGTAGTGGGTGACGACGTCGCCGATCTGGAGACTCACGGCAGGCTCCTGTGGTGGTCATGATACCGCCCGCGCCGCCGTGCGCGCGCGGCGGGGACTACGCGGAAGGAGCCACCGCGAGCGCCGGGTGCGCCGCGATCGCGGCGAGGCAGTCGGGATTCCTGAGCGCCGCGGCGTTCGCGATCGGCCGGCCGTGGATGGCGTCGCGCGCCGCCCGCTCGGAGTACTTGCCGTTGTGGGTCACCGGAAGCGCCGGCACCTCGGCGACGATCGCCGGGACGTGGTTCGGCGAGGCGCGCTGCGAGAGCTCGCGCTTGATCGTGTGCATCAGCGGCCGGTCGAGCGTCCGCCCGGGCGCCAGCACGACCAGCAGCACCAGCCGGCTCCCGCCCGGCTCGGCGGGCGCGGCCTGCTCGATCGCCATCGCCTCGGCGATGCCGGGGATGCCGAGCACGACGGCGTAGATCTCCGCCGGACCGATGCGCACCCCGCGCACCTTGAGAGTGCCGTCGGTGCGCCCGAGGATGCGCGCCGACCCGCGCGCCAGGATCTCGATCGCGTCGCCGTGGGTCCAGAATCCCTCGTTCTCGGCGAAGTAGGCGTCGTGGAAGCGCCGGCCGTCCAGGTCGCCGAAGACGCCGACCGGGCGCGACGGGAACGGATTGGCGCAGACCAGCGCGCCGCGCCCCGGGCGCCTGGCGACCCCCTCGTCGAGGGCCCGCACGTCGAGTCCCAGGCTCAGCGACTGGCTCTCGCCGCGCCAGACCGGCAGCAGCGGATGGCCGAGCACGAAGCAGCCGATGATGTCGGAGCCGCCCGAGATCGACTGCACCGGGACGTGCTTGAGATGCTCGCGCACCCAGTCGTATTGCGCGTCGTACAGGATCGACCCGGTCGACAGCAGCGCGCGGAGGCGCGCGAACGGGTATATCCCCTTCGGGTCGGCGCCCGAGTCGCGCAGGAACTGGAGGTAGGCGGGGCTGGTGCCGAGCAGGGTCACGCCCAGCCGGTCGACCATGGCGAGGAGCGACAGCGGCTCGGGGAACGACACCGAGCCGTCGTAGACCACGAGGCCGGCGCCGCTCCCGAGGGCCGACAGCATCCAGTTCCACATCATCCAGCCGCAGGAGGTGTGGAAGTAGAGCAGGTCGCCCGGACCGACGCCGCCGTGCAGCCGGTGCTCCTTGAGATGCTCGAGGAGCGTGCCGCCATGGCCGTGCACCAGGCACTTCGGCGGCCCGGTGGTGCCGGAGGAGAACAGGACGAAGAGCGGATGGTTGAACGGCAGGCGCGGCCAGGCGAACGCCGCGTCGGGAGGCTCCGCGCAGAGCGCCGTGAGCGTGACCTGCGCGACCCGCGCCGGCAGGCCGTCGAGCGGCGTGTCGTCGAGGGTGACGACCAGCGTGATCGAGTCGATCGACTCGACGAGGCGCCGCACCCGGTCGTCCACCCGCTTCGCCGCGCCGTGGTAGGCGTACCCCGACTCGGCGAACAGGAGCCGCGGCGCCAGCTGTCCGAATCGGCTGAGGACCGCGTCGACGCCCAGGTCGGGGGCGACCGACGACCAGAGCGCGCCGATCCCGGTGGCCGCCAGGCAGGCGATGACCGTCTCCGCCCGGTTGCTGGCGATCGCCGCCGCGACCGACCGATCGTCGAGCCCGCGCCGCCGGAGCGCCGCCGCCAGCCGCACCACCCGCTCGCGCAATTGCGCGCGCGTCAGGCGCCGCTCGCCGCCGCTCTCGTCGCAGGCGATGAGCGCGGGCGCGTCCTCGGACCCGCCGTCGCCGCCCCCGGCCGCGGCGTGCGGCTCGAGCAGGTTCTCGACGTAGTTCAACC
>DATKFL010000078.1:0-5517 GCA_035511355.1 Dongiaceae bacterium | reverse complement strand
AGCGCTCCTTGAGCGCCTTCAGCTTGGGGTTCAGCCGCTTCATGTTCTCTTGCATGACCCGCATCTTCAGCTGGCTGCGGTGCATGAAGGGGAAGAACACCAGGCGGATCAGGACGGTCAGGAGGATGATCGCGACGCCGTAGTTGCCGACGTAGCCGTGGATGAAGCGCAGCACCTGGAAGAGCGGCTTGGCGACGAATCCGAAGAAGCCGTAGTCGAGGAGCCGCTCGAGCCCCAGCCCCGGGGTCCTGAGGACGTCGAGATCCTTCGGCCCGACGAACAGCCGGAGCGGCGGCGGCGCGTGCAGCGTGAAGACCAGGTGGTGATGCTCGCGGCCGTCCTCGATGACCGTCTGCACCTCGGCGCGGGCGCGCGCCAGGCCCGCGCCCTGCGGCGCGAAGATCGCCGCGAAGTACTTGTTCTCCACGCCGGCCCACGGGAGCGCGCCCTCCTCGCCCCACGGCTCGCCCGGCTTGAGATCGACCTCGTAACGGTGCATCGGCGCCGCCTGGCCGTGGCCGACCACCGCCCGCGTGCCGATCCCCATCCGCGGCGAATCGTCGCCCTTCTCCGGCTCGAAGCCGGCGCCCCAGACGATCCCCGGGTTCGCCGGCCGGCCGCCGACCTCGGCCGCCACCTCGAGATCGTTCACGTAGCCGCTGTCCGGGATCCGGATCACCTTGGCGGCCGAAGCGCCCGCGCCGTCGTTCCAGGTGAACGCCACCTCGGTGACCGCGCCGCCGTCGCCCTCGACCCGCTTCTGTTCGATGCGGTAGATCGCCGCGCGGAAGATCTTCGTGGTGGCGGCGTCGTCGAAGGCGAGATCGAGCGGCCGCACTCCCAGCTTCGCGGCGGCGGGGGAGACGAGGTCGAGCGGCTTGCCGTCGCTGTCCTGGTATTTCCTGATCACCCACGAGGTGACCTGCGCGCCGCGCGCGGCAAAGCGCACCGTCGCGAGCGGCGTCTCGACCACGATCGTCTCGTCGGGGTTGCCGACGACGGCTCCGGCCGGGAGGAGCGCCGGTCGGCCTGCGGACCCGCTTCCCTCCGGGGGCGTCGTTCCCGGCGTGGTGGTTGCGACCGCCCCGCCCGGCGCCGGGGCGCCGGCTGCGGCCGCCGGAGGCGTCGTGATCGTCGGCGTGGCCGCAGAGTCTCCGCCCGCCGACGCGGCGCCCGCGGCCGCCGCGGGGCTGGCGGCCACCGGCGGCTTCGGCGTCGGGAAGAGCCAGCCCCAGAACAGCATGAAGCCGACGCACAGCGCGATGGCGAGCGCGAGACGCTTCTCCATCAGCGCACCGGGTCGAAGCCGCCGCGCGCCAGCGGCTGGCAGCGCAACAGGCGGCGGAGCCCGAGCGCCAGGCCGCGCGCCACGCCGTGACGCTCGATCGCCTCGGCGCAGTAGTCGGAGCAGGTCGGGTGAAAACGGCAGGCCGGCGGCAGGATCGGCCGCAGCAGCCGGCGGTACAGATCGAGGCAGGCGATGGCAGAGCGCCGCGCCGTCGTCATGAGACCTTCCGCCAGGGACGCAGGCCTTCGAGCAACTCCGCCTCCAGGCGGCGGTAGTCGGCGGTGGGCAGGGCGCTCCGTCCGTTCACCACGATGTCCACGTTCTGGAGCTCCGATTTGTGGCGCCGGAAGATTTCGCGCAGCAGGCGCTTGCCCCGGTTGCGGCGCACGGCGTTGCCGATCTTCGTGGTCACCGTGATCCCGAGCCGCGGCCGCCCCTGCGCGTTCGGAAGCACGAACAGCACGATGCTCCGCGACGGAACCCGCCGCCCGCCCTGGTAGACGATTTTGAATTCGGCACGCTTGCGGATGCGATCCTGCGGGCGGAATCGCTGATCGACGATCACACCGTCAGGCGCTTGCGTCCCTTCGCGCGACGCCGCTTGAGCACCAGGCGGCCGTTCTTGGTCTTCATGCGGGCGCGGAAACCGTGCGTCTTCAGGCGTCGGCGGTTGTTCGGCTGAAACGTGCGCTTCATGGACGGCGTCCCTCTGAGTGGAAGCGCGCATTATCGCTTCGCCGCGCGAGACCTGTCAAGAACGCCGGGACCTTCCGGCGCGTTGAGAATTTTCGATCGTGAGGGTGTTGATCGCCCGGTCTCCGGGTGTATAGTGCGCGCCTCTTTCAAACCACAGGGTGATGGTCCTTCCCGCCGCCGCGCGCGGCGCGGAATGGCGGAACTTTTTTCGGGTCGTGGGCCCGGGGGGGTCGTGGTGTCTCTGGAGCACGCCGTCGCTGCTCTCGCCGGATACCCCCCCCCACGGATCGGCTCTCCGCGCGCGCCACCCCAACAGATAGGGGGCGGCGGTCTGGTTGACATAAGATCGCCACAATCGTCCCCCGATCCCCCCGTAATCCATTCAGTCATTGCACGTTACACCGTCATGATTTTTCCACACCTGTGGAAAACCTGTTGAAGACTCAAAGAGTCGCCCGCGGCAAATGCTTGCTGGCCGCGGGTCCGAAGCGAAAGAGAGAAACTAAACCGAACGTGATCGAGGTCACATGACTCTCTGGGACCGGATTCTCGCTTCGTTGCAGGCGAAGATGAACAGCCAGACCTTCAACACCTGGCTTCGCCCCACGCAGCAGCTGTCGGTGGTCGACGGCCTGCTCCGCGTCGAGGTGCCGAGCGTTCACTTCGCCGACTGGATCAACCGGAATTACCTGCCGCTCATCCGCGAGAGCGCGCGCGAGGTGGAGGCCGGCGACCTGCAGTACGCCTTCACGAGCCGCGATGCCGGCGGCCGGCGCGCCCTGCCCGCAACGCCGGGGATGCCGCTGCCGACGACCGAGCCGCCGCCGCGCCCCGCGGCGCCGCCGGAACGGCGGCCGGTCTTCGCCGTGAGCGAAAGCCACACGCCGCCGCGGCACCATACCCCGTCGCGCGGCGCCCAGCCGCCGCCGGCGCCGGCGATCGCCCCGCAGACCCCCGCTCCGACCGGCCTGAACCACCGCTACACCTTCGACTCGTTCGTGGTCTCGTCGTGCAACCAGTTCGCGCACGCCGCCGCGCGCGCCGTCGCGGAGCAGCCGGCCGGCGCCTACAACCCCCTGTTCATCTATGGCGGGGTGGGGCTCGGCAAGACGCACCTCATGAACGCCATCGGCAACGGCATCGGCCGCAACCTCCTCGGGACGCGGCTGCTCTACATCAGCGCCGAGACCTTCATGACCGAGCTCATCAACTCCATCCGCTTCGAGAAGACCCTCGACTTCAAGGAACGCTATCGCGGCGTCGACGTGCTGCTGATCGACGACATCCAGTTCCTGGCCGGCAAGGAGCGCACCCAGGAGGAGTTCTTCCACACCTTCAACGCGCTCTACGAGTCGCAGAAACAGATCGTCATCACCAGCGACTGCCCGCCGCGCGACATCCCGACCCTCGAGGAGCGGCTCCGGTCGCGCTTCGAGTGGGGTCTCATCGCCGACATCCAGCCCCCCGACCTCGAGACCAAGGTCGCCATCCTCCGGAAGAAGGCCGAGTCGGACAACATCGTGCTCGACGAGGACGTGGCGATGTTCATCGCCAGCCGGGTGCGCTCGAACATCCGCGAGCTCGAGGGCTCGCTCATCCGCCTGCAGGCCTACTCGGCGCTCCACAAGCGGGTCATCGACCTCGAGATGGCGCGGGAGAGCCTCAAGGACCTGATCGACGATCGGGCGCGGGTGATCTCGGTCGAGTCGATCCAGAAGGCGGTCTCGGCGCACTACGGCATCAAGATTCACGAACTCAAGTCGCGCAACAACTCGAAGCACATCTCCTTCCCGCGCCAGGTCGCGATGTACGTCGCCAAGCAGCTGACCGACAAGTCGCTGCCGGCGCTGGGGGAGGTGTTCGGCGGCAAGCACCACACCACGGTCCTGCACGCCATCCGGAAGATCGAGGCGATGCGCCAGAAGGACCGCGACTTCGATCGCCTGATCGCCGGTTTCCTCGAGTCGTTCGAGTGATCCGACACGCGCCCGGAAGCGATCCACAGGGACGCGTGGATGCGCCCGCGGTGAACTGTGGATCGGTGCACGCGACCACCGCGTCCACAGGCGATCCGGCCCTCGCGCACAGGCGACCGCTGGATCGCAAGCCCGCGTCGGCGGCGGCGGGCGCGCGATTTCCAGAGGCTTCACACCCCCTGCTTCTGCTACAATTTTTACCTTCGATTCAGAACTCTTGTGATCGTTGGAGCCGATCAGTCGATCCGGAGGCCTTATGGATTTCGTGATCAAGAAGGAGAGCCTGCTGCGGGAATTGCAGGCGGTCCAGGGCGTGGTGGAGAAGAAGGCCACCATCCCGATCCTGTCCAACCTGGTGATCGATGCGCGCAAGGGGCGGATCGAGTTCCTCGCGACCGACCTCGAGGTCGGGATGCGGACCTCCTGCGACGCCGAGGTGTCCAAGGAGGGCTCCGCCACCCTGCAGGCCCGCCGTCTCTTCGACATCGTCCGACTGCTGCCGGATGCCGATGTCCGGTTCAAGGTCGACGACGGCAAATGGGTCACCATCACCTGCCAGAAGGCCAGGTTCCGCCTCTCCGGGCTGCCGCGCGAGGATTTCCCCGAGATCAAGGAGTTCGACTTCGCCCGCGGCATCCCGATCGAGCGCGAGCTCCTTCTGGACCTGGTGAACAAGGTCGGCTTCGCCATTTCGACCGACGAGGGGCGGTACCAGATCACCGGTGCGCTCACCACCCTGAACAAGCGCGAACTGACCATGGTCACCACCGACGGGCACCGGCTGGCCATGGCCAAGGGGCGGCTCGAGAAGGGGGCCAGCGAGTCGAAGATCGAGATGATCCTGCCGCGCAAGGTGTTGTTCGAGATCGCGCGGCTCGGGGAGGGGGAGAAGGAGATCCTCCTCGGTCACAAGGACAACCAGGCTTTCTTCAAGATCGGCCGGACGATCATCACGACCAACCTCCTGACCGGCACCTTCCCCGACTATGAGAAGGTCATCCCCGAGGGGAACGACCGGCTGGTGAAACTGGAGAGCGCGGCGTTCGGCGACGTCGTGCGCCGGATTGCCCTCCTCGCGGGGGAGCGTTCGAAGGCGATCCGCCTGGCGGTCACGAAGGGAAGCCTCGAGGTGACCTCGAACAACCCGGAAGTCGGGGATGCCTCGGAGACGGTGGAAATCGACTACAGCGGGCCCGATCTGGCCGTTGGTTTCAACTCGAAATACCTCCTCGATTTCTTCCAGGCGTACGGCTCCGGGCAGGTGATCCTGGCCCTCAAGGACGAAGCGACGCAGGGCCTCCTGCGACCGGTCGGCCTCGAAGCGGGAAAGGACTACCGCTACGTCGTCATGCCGATGCGCATCTAGTTGTCAATAAGGTAGTTAAGTACAAGCAGCGCCGGCATCGGCCCCTATCATCTTTTATACCGGCGCTCCACCGCCGAAAAACGGCCTCTCCGCGTTGAACGGAGGGGTCCCGCTGTGCTAACATTCGCGCCGTTTACGGGGCCATGCGCCCCGTTCCAAACGGCGGCAAATTCAGGCCTTTCCGCCGGGTA
>DATKFL010000077.1:0-18929 GCA_035511355.1 Dongiaceae bacterium | reverse complement strand
GCGCGGCGGGCCGAGGTGGAGGCGCGGCTGGCCGCGCTGCTGCCATCCCCACCCGACTGCCCTGCCGCCGTTGCCGACGCCATGCGCTACAGCCTCACAGCCGGCGGCAAGCGGCTGCGTCCGGTGCTGGCGCTCGAGGCCTGCCGCCTGGTCGGCGGCCGCATCGCCGACGCGCTCCCGGCCGCCGCCGCGATCGAGATGATCCACACCTACTCGCTCATCCACGACGACCTGCCGGCGCTCGACAACGACGATCTCCGCCGCGGCCGCGCCGCCAGCCACCGGATGTTCGGCGAGGCGATGGCGATCCTGGCGGGCGACGCGCTGCTGACCCACGCGTTCGAGGTGATGGCGTTCCATCCCTCGGCGCGACGCACCGCGGGGGCGCGCCTCGAGGCGATGGCGGTGGTGGCGCGGGCGGCCGGGGTGCGCGGGATGATCGCCGGGCAGGTGCTCGATCTCGAGGCCGAGGGTCGCGCCTTCACCTACCGGCACCTGCTCCGGATCCATCGCGGCAAGACCGGTGCGCTGATCGAGGCGGCGCTGAAGGCGGGGGCGATTCTCGGCGGCGGCAGCGCCGCCGAGGTGGCGGCCCTCGGCCGCTACGGCGAGGGGGTCGGTCTCGCGTTCCAGATCGTCGACGACATCCTCGATCAGGAAGGCAGCGCCGAGGGGCTCGGCAAGACGGTCGGCAAGGACCGCCGCGCCGGCAAGGCGACCTTCCCCGCGCTTCTCGGCGTGCCGGCGTCGCGCCGCCGCGCCCGGCGCGCCGCCGACGCGGCGATCGCGTCGCTCGGTCGATTCGGCCGGCGCGCCGGCCGGCTCGCCGACCTCGCCCGCTTCATCGTCGAGCGGGCGCACTGAACGTGAGCGCCGCGACCCGCGCGCGGCCTCCCCGCAAGGAACGCCTGGACCGCCTGCTGGTCGACCGTGGCCTCGCGAAGAGCCGCGAGCGGGCGCAGGCGCTGGTCCTCGCGGGGCGGGTGCGGGTCGACGGGCGCCCCGCGGCCAAGCCGGGCGTCAGCATCCCGCTCGACGCGGCGATCGAGGTGATCGCCCCCGACCATCCCTATGTCGGGCGCGGCGGGCTGAAGCTCGAAGGCGCGCTCGAGCGTCTCGGCGTCGATCCCGGGGGCCGCGTCGCCCTCGACATCGGCGCCTCGACGGGCGGATTCACCGACTGTCTCCTGCGCCGGGGCGCCGCGAGCGTCGTCGCGCTCGACGTCGGCGCGGGGCAGCTCGACTGGGGCCTCAGGAACGATCCGCGGGTCACCGTGCGCGAGGGGGTGAACGCGCGTCTCCTGGCGCCGGCCGACCTTCCCGGACCGTTCGATCTCGTGGTGATCGACGTCTCGTTCATCTCGCTGCGGCTGATCCTGCCGGTGGTGCCGCCGCGCCTGTCGCCGCAGGGCGACGTGCTGGCGCTGGTGAAGCCGCAGTTCGAGGTGGGGCGGGACGACGTCGGGAGGGGCGGCATCGTGCGCGATCCGCGCCTGCACCGCGCCGCGATCGAGTCGGTGGTCGCGGCGGCGCGGGCGGCCGGTCTCGGCGTCGCCGGCGGCTGCCCCTCGCCGATCACCGGCGCCGAAGGAAATCGCGAGTTCTTCCTGCACCTCGTGACCGGCGGGCGCGATACCATCTCCGACCTGGCGGCGCTCCTGGGAGGCATGGCGGGCGATGCGGACGGCTAGACCGGGTCGGATTCGAAGGGTGCTGATCGTCGGCAAGCGCGACAGCCCGGAGTCGGTTCCGGCGATCCGCGAGGTGACCCGCCGGATGGCCGCCCGCGGCGTCGCGGTGTTCCACGACGCCGCGACCGCGAAGGCGCTCGGCCGCGGCGCGCGCCGCGGCAATCCGTCCGGCGCCGACCTCTGCGTCGTCGTCGGCGGCGACGGCACGCTCCTGGCGGCGGCGCGTTCGCTCGCCGGGAGGCCCTGCCCGATCCTCGGCGTCAATCTCGGCGGGCTCGGCTTCATGACCGAGACCGGTCCGGAGGAGTCGGCCGACGTGCTCGAGGAGGTGCTGGCGGGGCGCTACAGCGTCGGGCGGCGCATGACGCTCGACGCGGCGCTCGTGCGCGGCCGCCGCGTGATCGCCTCGCAGGCGGTGCTCAACGACGTGGTGATCGCCAAGAGCGCCCTGGCGCGGATGATCGAGCTCGAAGTGGCGATCGACGGCGCCGAGGTGACCCGGTATCGCGCCGACGGCCTGATCGTCGCGACCCCGACCGGATCGACCGCCTACTCGCTCTCCGCCGGCGGGCCGATCATCCATCCGGAGATGGCGGCGCTGCTCATCTCGCCGATCTGCCCGCACACCCTGACGCTCCGGCCGCTCGTCGTGCCGGCGACCGCGGCGATCGAGGTGACGCTCGGCACCCCCGACAGCGAGGTCTTCCTGACGCTCGACGGGCAGGTCGGCCACCCGCTGCGCGGCGGCGATCGGGTGCGGGTGCGGCGCGGCGCCCAGCCGGTCCTGATGGTGCGCTCGCGGCGGCGTTCGTACTACGAGGTGCTGCGCCGCAAGCTGCGCTGGGGCGAACGCTAGGAGCCTTTTTTCTTCGGCAGCGCGCCGGTGACGTGCGAGGGCTGGGTCTGCGGCGGCGCCGGATTCGACAGCAGCGCCGCGGCGCCGAATTTCGCGGTCATGGCGCGATCGATCTCCTCCGGGAGGAGATGCTGTTCGGTCAGCGTCTTCAGTTCCGACTTCATCTCTTCCGATCCGCGTGACAGGCGGCAGGTGCACAGGCCGAGCGGATCGTTGCATCCGCAGACGCACCGATAACGCTCCGCCATGATGCTCGCCTCGGGGCTCAGCCGCATCGGCGCCTGCGCCACGATTGGCGTTCCGCTGACTTTGGTCTCCACCGGGTTGGGGCGCTCGCGCGCGGCCGGCGCGCCGCGCGGGGCGTCGGGATCGTCCGGCGGCGGCTGGGTCGCGGGCGTCGAGCTCCCGGATGCCGGCGCGGCGTCGGCGGCCGGCGTGCCTTCCGGGCTCGCGGGCGCCGTGGCGCGGCGGTAGATGGCGAACCCGGCGAGCCCGGCGAGGACAATCGCCCCCGCAATCGCCGCGATCGGCGTGGCGCGCGGTCCCGTCGGTGCCGCGCCGCCGCCCTGAGTCGATTCGTCCGTGATGCCGCTCATGCTCTGTCGGTCCCCCCGAGGGCGGCGCATTATAGCAAACGGAAATGGCCCGGCCACGCCGCGGGGACTTGCGCGCCCTGCGCGCGGCCCGTACGATGCGCCGGCGGTCGGACCCGGGCCGCGGGGAGCGCGATGACCGGCAAGGCCACTCGACGCGAGATCGCCGCCTGGTGCCTGTACGATTTCGCCGATTCCTCGTTCACCACCCTCATCGTCACGGTGTCGTACGCGCTCTACTTCCGCGGCGTCGTCGCCGCCGATCTCGGAGCGCGCGCCGATTTCTACTGGGGGCTGTCGATCGCCGCCTCGATGCTGACGGTCGCCCTGATGGCCCCGATCCTCGGCGCCGCCGCGGACGCCAGCGGACGCAAGAAGACCTTCCTGGCCCTCGCCGCCGGCACGGCGATCCTGTTCACCGCCAGCCTCGGCCTGGTCGGTCCGGGCAATCTCGTCGCCGGGATGCTGCTGTTCATCCTGGCCAACGTCGGGTACGAGGGGGCGCACGTCTTCTACAACGGATTCCTTCCCGAGATCGCGGGCGACGAGGAGATGGGCCGCATCTCCGGCTACGGCTGGGCGGTCGGCTACATCGGCGGGCTCCTGGCGCTCGTCCTCAGCCTGCCTCTGACCCGCGGCGGGTTCGGTCCGGACCACGTCGGCACCTACCGCCTGACCTTCCCCCTCGTGGCGCTCTTCTATCTGGTGTTCGCCCTGCCGATTTTCATCTTCCTGCGCGAGCGCGCCCCGCGCCGCCCCCTCGGCGCCGGCGGCCTCCTGCGCGACGGCCTGACCCGCCTCGCGACCACCCTCCGGAGCCTCCGCGGCAAAGGGGACCTGGTCCGCTTCCTGGTGGCGTTCGTCCTGTACAACGACGGCGTCATGACCGTGATCTCGTTCGCGGCGATCTACGCCATGCACGTCATCGGCTTCACGACCCAGCAGGTGACCGTGCTCTTCCTGGTCACCCAGCTGACCGCGTTCGCGGGGGCGTTCGCCGCCGGCTGGATGGTCGATCGGATCGGCGCCCGCCCCACCATCATGATCACCCTGGTCCTCTGGTGCGGCGTCGTGACCGCCGCCTACCTGGCGCGCACGGTCCCCGCTTTCTTCGCCGTGGGCTGCCTGGCCTCGATCGGGATGGGATCGACGCAGACGGCGAGCCGGAGCCTCATGGGGCTCCTGGTGCCGCCCGGGCGGAGCGCCGAGTTCTTCGGCTTCTACGGCCTGACCGGAAAGATTTCCGCGATCTTCGGACCGGTGATTTACGGCTGGGTGGCGTCGCAGGCCGGCTCGGAGCGGCCGGCGGTGCTGTCGGTCGCGCCCTTCTTCCTGATCGGGATGCTGCTCCTGATGACCGTCGACGTGACCCGCGCCCGGCGCGCGTCGGGCCGACTCGACGCGCCGGAGGGCGCGTCGCCTGTGGCATCATAGCCGCGGCGGCACCGGAGATCGCGATGATCGACACCCTCAAGAACGACCTCAAGGAGGCGATGCGCAAGGGCGACACCACCACCGTCTCCACCCTCCGGATGCTGATCTCGCAGTTCCAGTACGCCCGTATCCAGGCCGGCCACGATCTCGCCGAGGAGGAGGTGCTCGCCCTCCTGCAGCGTGCCGTCAAGACCCGCCGCGAGTCGATCGACCAGTTCCAGAAAGGCGGACGCGCCGAGCTCGCCGCCAAGGAAGCGGCCGAGATCGCCGTGGTCGAGCGCTATCTCCCGAAGGGGTTGACGCCCGAGGAGGTCGGGGCCGCGATCGACGCCCTGCTCGCGGAACTGGGGATCACCGAGAAGCGCGACCTCGGCCGGGCGATGAAGGAGTTCATGGCGCGGCACCGCGGCAAGGTCGACGGGAAGGCGGCCAACGCCCTCATCGCGGCACGCCTGAAGTAGGCGTGGTGCCGTCCGGCGCCCCCCTCGCCGCACCCGGCCGCCGCCTCCTGACGGCCGCCCTGATCCTGCTCGCCGCGGCGCTGTCGCTCACCCCGATCAGCAACAACGACATCTTTCTGCACCTGCGCACCGGGACGATCATCCTCGACACCGGCGCGGTGCCGAGGGTCGACGACTACTCCGTTCTGGCGCGCGGCCGGCCGTTCGTCGCGCACGAATGGCTGGCCGGGGTGATCTTCCGCCTCGTGCAGCGTCTCGGCGGAGCGCACGGCTTCGACGCGCTGATCGTCCTCAAGTTCCTGATCGCCGCCGCGACCTTGCTGGTTCTCCGGCGCGTGGCCGCGCGGCTCGGGGCCGATGATCGGATCGCGGCGGCCTGCGGCGCGTTCGTCGTCTTCCTCGCCGCGGCGCGGGTGATGGAGCGGCCGCACCTGTTCAGCTACCTCCTGACCGCCGGCTGCCTCCTCTGGCTGGCGCGCCGGCGCGCCCGCGCCCGGACGCCGCTCGGACTGAAAACCGTGGCACCGCTCATCCTGATGCAGGTTCTCTGGACCAACCTGCACGGCTCGTTCCTTCTGGGGCCGGTCATCGTCCTGATTGCCGCCGCGGCGGCGGGGATCGAGGGGCTCTTCGCCGACCGGGCCGGACGCGGCGCAGGCCTCGCCGAGGCGCGCCGTCTCGCCCTGACCTCCCTGCTCCTGGTCGGCGCCTGCCTCCTCAATCCCTACGGCGTCGCGCTCCTGCGCTTCCCCTTCGCGCTCACCGGCAGCGCCTTCATGGGGCAGATCTACGAATGGCTGCCCCCGTACACCGAGCCGTTCCGATCGACCTGCATGGCGCGCGAGTATCTGATCTGGGTTCTGGTAGGCGGGGTCGCGCACGGGGTTTCCCTGGCGCGCGCCCGCCGGCGCGGACTGCCCCCCGGTGGACTCTTCCCGGCGCTGCTCTTCGGCGCGCTGCTCGCGCTGTCGCTGCGGATGAATCGCAACGTGACCGACTTCGCGCTCGCCACCTTTCCCGGTGTCGCGGCGGCGATTCCGGTGAGCGCCGCCTTCCGGCGCGCCCCGGCGCGCGGGAGCGCGGCGCTCGCGGCCGCGGTCAGCGCGGTGGCGATGCTGGTCGCGGTGTTCGGCTATCCGCTCGGGCGCGGGACGGTGCGGCACACCGGGTTCGGCCTCGGCCCCGGCATCCCGGTCGCGGCGGCCGACTACGTCGAGGCGCAGCATCTCCGCGGCGCGGTCTTCAACACCTACGCCGCCGGCGCCTATCTCGTCTACCGGTTTCATCCCGGGGTGCGGGTGGCGATGGATTCGCGCAACGACGTCTACGGCGAAACGCTCTGGACCGAATACACCCGCGCCTGCGCCGCCCCGGACGATCTCGGGAAGTTCCTCGCCCGCCTCGATGCCGGATTCGCCTTCCTCGAATGGTCGCAGCAGGGCTTCACCACGACCGCCGCGGCCCTCCGCGCCCTTCCCGGGGGCTGGCGGCCGGTCTACTTCGACGACGAGGCGGCGGTTTACGTCGCGGCCGACGGTCCGCACGCCGACCTCGCGTCGCGGGACGCCTACGCGATCCTCGAGCCGTCGCTCTTCCGGCCCGGCTCCTGGAGCCCCGAGGTGGCGGCGCGCGCGCTCCCGGAGACCGATCGCGCCGTGGCCGCGAGCCACGGCGCCTACATCGCGCGGGTCATGCGGATTGAGGCGCTCCGGACGCTGGGGCGCGGCGACGAGGCGGACCGCGAGGAGGCGGGCGTCGTCGCCGCCGATCCCCCGCTCTTCCACATCCAGGTCCTGCTCGGCATGGCGCACGCGGTGCGCGGCGAGGCGGCACCGGCGACGGCGCGCTTCCAAAGGGCGCTCGAGCTCAATCCCGCGTCGGACGCGGCGCGCCAGGGGCTGGCGCTCCTCGAGCGGAGCGGGACGCGCTGATCGGAGGGCACGGCGCCGAACTCAGGGCGCGGCGTCGATCACCCAGGCCGCCGGGCGGACGGTCACCGGCCCGAAGGGCGCGAGCGTGTCGGCGATCGCCGCCGCCGGACCGACCACGACGATGGCGGCGTCGGCCGAGGGCACGAAGCGCGCGGCCGCGGCGCGGGCCTCTGCGGCGGTGACCGCGCGCACGCGCGCCACGAACCCGGCGACCGCGCCGCGCTCCAGCCCGTAGAACTCGGCGTCCAGGAAGGCGGAGGCCAGATCGTCCGGCGCCTCGAGACCGAGCGGGTATTGTCCGGCCAGATAGTTCCGCGCCTTCTCCAGTTCCGCGTCGGTCGGGCCTTCGGAGGCGAGGCCCTTGGCGATCTCCAGCACCAGACCCAGGGTCTTCGCGAGCGTCTCGTTCTTCGAGAAGGTGGAAATCGACAGGCTGCCGCCCGCGAGCCGCCCGCGCATCTCGCTCCCGATCGAATAGGTCAGCCCCTCCTCGACGCGCACCCGGGTGACCAGGCGCGAGGTGAAGCCTCCGCCGAGCACCGTGTCGACCACCCGCAGGGCCGGCCAGCCGGGATCGGCGCGGCGGAGGGCAAGATTCCCCACCCGGATCTGGCTCTGGGTCAGGTCGGGTTTGTCGAGCAGGAGGATCGCCCGCCCCGTCCGCGCCACGGGCGCGGCGAGCGGCGCGTCCGCGGGCGGCGCGCCCTTCCAGGAGCCGAACGTCTTCCCCACCATCCGCTTCGCACGGCGCGGGTCGAAGTCTCCCGACAGGATGAGCGCCGCCCCGCGCGGCACGTACCGGGCCTGGTGGAAGGCGGCGAGGTCGTCGCGGGTGATCGCCGCGGCGCTCGCGCGGTCGCCGCTCGCCGGCCGGCCGTAAGGGTGCGCCCCGTACAGCCAGCGGGGCCAGGCGCGGTCGGCGATGGCGGTCGGGTCGTCGAGGGTCGCCTCGATCCCGGCGACCAGGAGGGCGCGCTCGCGCGTGACGTCGGCAGGATCGAAGGCCGGCGTGCGCACCATCTCGGCCATCAGGGCGAGCCCACGCTCGAGATCGCGCGCCGCGAATTCGCCGGCGATCTCGCTGCGCTCGATCCCGGCGCTCGCTTCGAGGGTGCCGCCGAGGAACTCCACCTCGTCGGCGAAGTGATCCCCGTCGCGGCGGGTCGTCCCCTTCGACAGGAGCCCTGCCGTCAATCCGGCGACCCCCGCACGACCGGGCGGGTCGTGGCGCGCGCCGGCGGGGATCATCAGCTGCATCTGCACGAGCGGCAGGCCGTGGCGCGGCAGGAGCAGGAGCGTCATGCCGTTCCCGAGGGTCGATCGCTCCGGCTGGATCACCCGGAGCCCGCCCGCAGGCGCCGCGACCGGCCTGGCGGCGGCGCGCGCCGGCAGCGCCGTCATCGGGACCGCCGGGGCGGCGATCGCCCCGAGCACGAGACCGATCGGGAGGAGTCGCTTCATGGCGCGGGAGTCCCCTCCCCGGGCGACTCCGCCTCCGCGATCGGCGCAAGGGTCACGACGGATCGGCGGTCGGCCCTGAAGATGCGCGCGGCCACCTCGCGGAGGCGCGCCGGGGTGACGGCGGCGAGCGCGGCGGGCGCCTCGAAGAGACGCGCGTGCGAACCGAAGTAGGCCTCGTAGGCGGCCGCCTGGTTCGCCTTCCCGGCGCTGGTTTTCAAGGAACGCAGGAGCGCCATGGTGCGCACGTTGCGCGCCTTCTGCAGCTCCGGTTCGGCGACCCCGTCGCGCACGAGCCGATCGATTTCGGCGGTGAGCGCCGCTTCGAGATCGGCAGCCGCCACGCCGGGCCGCGCCTCCGCCACCACCAGGAAGATCGAGGCGTCGAGGCGATAGACATTGGTGGCCGCCGCGTAGGTGGCGAGATCCCGCTCGCGCACCAGGGCCCGCTGCAGCCGCGACGACTCGCCGCCGCCGAGCACCGTTTCGATGAGGTCGAGGACCGGCACGTCGGCAGACCCTGCCGCGGTGCCGGGCACCGGCCACGCGACCATGATCTGCGGCAACTGCGCCGGTCGGTGCAGGACGGCGCGCCGCTCTCCCGCCTGCTCAGGCTCGGGCGTGGATCGCCGCGGCGGCGTCGGCTGCGTGGGGATGCTTCCGTACGCCGAGCGCGCCAACGCGAAGACCCGCGCCGGCTCGACGTCGCCGGCGACGATGAGGGTGGCGTTGTTCGGCGCATAGTGGAGGCGGAAGTAGTCGCGGCAGTCCTCCACCGTGATCGCGTCCAGGTCGTCCATGAAGCCGACGATCGGCCAGCGGTACGGGTGCGCCATGTAGACGAGGGCGTTGAGGAGCTCCAGCATGCCGCCCTGGACGTCGTTGTCGATCCGCAGGCGCCGCTCCTCCTTCACCACCTCGCGCTCCGAGGCCAGCGACGCCTCGTCGATCCGGAGTCCCGCCATCCGATCCGCCTCGAGGTCGAAGACCAGCTCGAGCGCGTCCGAGGGGAAGGTGTCGTAGTACCCGGTGAGATCCTCCGCGGTGAAGGCGTTGCTGGTGCCGCCGCGGCTCTCGAGCACGCGGTCGAATTCGCCGCGGCCGTACTTCGCCGCGCCGTTGAACATCAGGTGCTCGAACAGGTGCGAGATGCCGGTGCGCCCCGTGCGTTCGTCGCGCGATCCGACCCGGAAGAGCGTGAAGGTGGTCACCGCCGGCACGGCGTGGTCCTCGATCACGAGGATGCGGAGTCCGTTCGGGAGGGTCTCGCTCCGTACCGGGAAACGGAGATCCTGGGCGGCGGCGGGGGCGACCGCGGCGACCGCGACCAGCAACGCGGCGAAGCGACCGGCGGCACGCGGCGTCATGGAGGAGCGGGATGATAGCACGCGCCCCGGGGGCGGCCGGGACGCCCCGGGCGCCGCCGCCGCACCGCGAAACGCGCTCGATTCCGCGTTGCCGGGTACGGGGCCTCCCGGTATACTCCCCGAGCCATCCTCCGGGATGGCCACCTCACATGCGACGCTTCGCCCTGCCAATTCTGTTCGTCCTGACGCTCGCCGGATGCAGCGGCGACGAGAACAAGGACGTCATCCTGCCGCTCGTGGCGGGCTTCGATCCGGGCGATTCGCCGACCGCGGACCCGGTCGTCTTCCTGCTGAAGAGCCCGGCCGACACCGTGCCCAGCGACGACGTCGTGGTGGTCGACGTGCTGCTCCGGTCGAACGTGGGGACGACCTTCAGCGCCTTCACCATGGAGATTCATTTCGACCCGGGTGTCATCCAGGTGGGCCAGGTCGATCTCACCGCCACGCCGCTCGGCGACTGCACGAGCTCGACCGGCCTCCACCCGATCTGCGCCGACAACGTCAACTCGTCGACCGATCCGGCGAACGACACCGGCACCCTCCTCATCGGGGTGTCCGCGCAGTCCGGCGGAGCGCTCGCCAACGTCGTCGGCCTGCAGAAGCTCTTCACCCTGCGTTTCGTCGGCGCCAGCGTCGGCACGAGCGACATCACCTTCACGCAGGGCGCCGGGAGCGGCGACTGTGAGATACTCGACGCCGCGCTGGCCGACCTGGGCGTCACGTGTCACAACGGCGCGCCGCCGAACACGGCGCACGTGGTGGTCACGCGCTAGTCGGTCCGATTGCGCCGGCCGCGTCCCGCGGCGAAGGGGGATCCCGGATGGAAGAGAAGGTGGTGGCGCATTATCTCGACGGCCGCACGCTGCGCGGCTCGACCCAGGACTTCCGGCCGGAGGGCGAAGCCTTCCATCTCCTGCCGAGCGAAGGGGGCGGCATTCCGACCTCGGTGCGGCTCGCCGATCTGAAGGGGCTCTTCTACGTGCGTGACTTCGGCCTGCAGCGGCGCCAGATCGAGCGATCGTCCCGGTTCGGCGACCCGCGCGACGGGCAGAAGACCATCATCGAGTTCCGCGACGGCGAGAAGATCTGGGGGTACACCGAGGAATACACCCCGGGCGGTCGCGGCTTCTTCTTCACCCCGGCCAACCCGAACGAGAACAACGTCCGCATCTTCGTGGTCAATGCGTCGGTGCGGCAGATCACCTTCGAGGACTGACGCCATGCGCTTCTTCGGCCGTCCCCTCCTGGCCCTGCTGTTCGTCGCGGTTCTGACGGTTCCCGCGGTCGGCTCGACCAATTCGGCGCGCTACAGATTCGAAGGCAACCGCTGGCTCGCGCTCGACCTCGCCATCGAGGACGTGCGCACCGAGACCATCCGGTTCGAGTGGCCGTCGACGGTTCTCGGCTTCAAGACCGGGTACAAGGCGACGGTCAAGGTGGTCAACGGTTCGTCGCGCCAGGTGAGCGTCGGTGTCGCGGTCGTGCTCTACGACGCCGACAGCAAGCTGATCGGCGCCGGTTCGACCGGCACCAAGGTCGGCACGCTCAGTCCCGGCGACTCCGCCGATTTCGCGGTCGAATTCAATCACGTCACCGAGCGCCTCGACCAGGCGACCCAGTTCCAGATCGCCCTCCAGACGCGCTGAACCGCCGGCGCCCCGGGCGCTGGCACCCCCCCGTCCCGAACCCTATATTCGAGGAGAGGTCCGGGTCCGCCCGGACCCTGGGGAGGTAACCCATGACGCACCCCGTTCAGCCCGTGTACCGGATTCGTATCGCGCTGTTCGCGGCGGCCGCCGTTCTCCTGTGTGCCTCCGCGACCGCCCGCGCCGGCGATCTCGTCATCGACGCCGGGCTCTCGATCGATCTCTCGGACGACGCGCGCTTCTTCCTGAACCTTTCGAATCGGCAGTACGCGCCGCCGCAGCCGGTGGCGATCGACCTCCTGCAGCGCTGCCCGCAGCCGGCCGACGACTTCCCGGTCGTCCTGTTCATCGCCGAGGCGGCGCACAAGAACCCGGCGGCGATCCTCGACCTGCGCCTCAAGGGACGCTCCTGGGGCGAGATCATGGTGTCGCTCAGGGTGACCCCCGACCTGCTGTTCACCGGCATGGACCGTGACCCCGGTCCGCCGTACGGCCGCGCCTGGGGTTACTGGAAGAAGAACCGCGCCTCGAAGTCGCCGTGGCGTCTCGACGATCCGGACATCGTCGCCCTCGCGAAGCTGCAGACGGTCTCGGCCTACTATCGCGTGAGCCCCTACCGCGTCTCGGCCGAGGTGCAGCGCGGCCTGACCGTCGAGGCCTACGCGGTGGCGCATGGCCAGCCCCCGGTGGCGGTCCCGGCCAGGGGCCCGAACGCCTCGAAGACCAAGGGAAAAGGGCACGGCCCTAAGAATCATCCCCAGCACCACGGCCAGCAGGCCCCCTACGGCCCGCCGGGCGGAGGCCTGAAGCAGCGCCACTGATCCGACCGCGCCCCACCCCGCCTCGCGTATGATTCCGCCGGCCCTGCGGCCTTTCCGCGGGTGCGCGAGGTGATCCGATGGGTTTCTCGACCGACGCCATTCACGCCGGCGTCCGCCCCGATCCGTCGACCGGGGCGGTGATGACGCCGATCTACCAGACCTCCACCTACGCCTACGAAGGGCTCGGCCGCGGCAAGGGGTACGACTACGCCCGCACCATCAACCCGACCCGTTCGGCGCTCGAGGAGAACCTCGCGGTGCTCGAGGGGGGCGTGGCGGCCTACGCCTTCGCCTCCGGCATGGCGGCGATCACGACGCTCATGACCCTGCTCAAGTCGGGGGATCACGTCGTGGTCGGGAACAACGTCTACGGCGGGACCTATCGGCTCTTCTCGAAGGTGTTCGAGGACTTCGGCCTCCGTTTCACCTACGTCGACACCTCGAAGATCGGCGACATCGAGGCGGCCTTCCGCCCCGAGACCCGCATGGTCTACATCGAGACGCCGACCAACCCGATCATGATCCTGAGCGACATCGAGGCGGTCGCGCTGACCGCGCGGAAGCGCGGCCTGATCACCGCCGTCGACAACACTTTCCTGACTCCCTGCTTCCAGAAGCCGCTGGCGCTCGGCGCCGACGTCGTCGTGCACTCGACGACGAAGTACATGAACGGCCACTCCGACAGCGTCGGCGGCGCGCTCGTCCTGGCCAGGAAGGAGCACGCCGAGCGGATCAAGTTCGTGCAGAACTCCGCGGGCGCCATCCTGGGGCCGTTCGATGCGTGGCTCACGCTCCGGGGGATCAAGACGCTGCCGCTCCGGATGAAGGCGCACGACGCCGCCGGTCGGCAGGTGGCCGACTGGCTGACGCGGCAGGCCAAGGTCGAGAAGGTCCTCTACCCCGGCCTCAAGACCCACCCGCAGCACGCCCTGGCGACCCGGCAGGCCACCGGCTTCGGCGGGATGATCTCGTTCGTCGTCGGTCGCGGGCATGACGTCACCCGGTTCTTCGACTCCCTGAAGCTGTGCGCCCTCGCCGAGAGCCTCGGGGGCATCGAGACCCTCGTCTGCCAACCCTCGACGATGACCCACGCCTCGGTGCCGGCCGCCGACCGCGAGCGGCTCGGGCTGACCGACTCGCTGGTGCGGATCTCGGTCGGGTGCGAGGACGTCGCCGACATCATCGCCGACCTCGAACAGGCGCTCGCGCGCGCCTGAGCGGGGCTTGCCCGCCGCGCCGGGGGGTCGCTACAATGCGCGCCGGTCCGGCACCCGAGGCCGGCGCGGCGGCACCCGCCGCACCGGCTCGAAACGTGAAGGGAGAACCACGATGACAACCCGCGCTTCCGCCGCTGTGCGCGCCGTCCTGACGGCCGCCCTCGTCCTTCTGCCGGCGGTCGCCGTCGCCCAGGAAGAACCCGAACTGATCCCGACGCAGCCCGCCGAAGCGCCGCCCGCGAAGCCGGCGATCGACACCACCCCGCCGGCGAGCGCCGTCGGTCCGCTCCGCCCGGCGCTCGACTTCCAGCGCTGGCGCGAGATGACCGCGCGCGAGCGCCAGACCTACGTCGAGGGGTCGGTACAGTCCCTGGCGGCGATGACGCTCCGGCTCCGCAGCGACCTGGCGGTCGACGGCCGGGTGCCGGCCGAGAACCTGGCGGCGGTGGTGCGCGTGGTGTACGAGCGCTACCCGAAGTTCCCGCCCGCGGACTACCTGCGCGAGATGGAGAGCATCTACCGCAAGGCCGAAGGCCAGTCGCTCTCGATGCCGGAGTGCTTCGACCAGGCGTTCCGGCGGATCAACGCCCGCTAGTGGAAACGGGCGGGGCGGCGCCGGGCGGGGGTCAGGCGCTGTCGCGCGAGGCTTTCACCGAGGCGCCGATCCAGGCGAGGGCCTTGGCATCGCCGTCGGTGACCGGCAGGGCGAGGATGTCGGGGAGTTCGTAGGAGTGCAACTCCTTCACCGTCCGCTTGACGTCCTCGAGGGCCGGCTGGGTGGTCTTGATGACCATCAACTGCTCGGTCTCGTTCCAGACCTTTTCCTTCCAGCGATAGATCGACCGCACCATCGGCACGATGTTCACGCAGGCCGCCTCCTCGCGCTCGACCAGGGCCTGCGCGATGGCGACCGCCTCTTTCTCGGTGGCGGTGGTGACCAGGACCAGGAGAGCGCGCGCGTCGGTCATGCACGGGATTATAGGAGCCGCACGCGCGGAGGGTCAAGGAATCGCGCCGGCTCGCGCGGGGGATCCGCGGCGCGCCCGGGGAGCCGGCGGCGATCGTGACCCGATCCGGATCGCCCGGATGGCGCGGCACCTTCGGCGAGGAGATCACGGTCGCCTCGGTGCGCCGCCTCGCGGTCGGGGTGGCGCGCCACCTCCTCGCCGCGAAGCGCGCCGGCCGCGGCGTGCTCGTCGGGTTCGACGCGCGCTTCCTCTCGGCGCGCCTGGCGCGCGAGGTGGGCGAGACTCTCGCCACGCTGGGGGTACCGGCGCAGGTCGCGTCCGCGCCGCTTCCGACCGCGGCCGTGGCGCAGGCGGTGGTCGCCGGCCGGCGGGCGCTGGGCGTGGTGCTGACCGCGGGAGCGGCCCCCGCCGAGACCGGCGGAGTTCTCCTGATCGGGCCGGACGGCGGCCCCGCGGGCGAGGCGCTCCGGCAGGAGATCGAGCGGCTGGCCGCGGCCGGCCCGCCACACGGCGTCGCGGCGGCCGGCCGGCCGACGACCCGCGCCCGCCGCGCGACCCCGGTGCGCCGCGCGTCCCTCAAGAACGTCGATCCCTGGCCGGGCTACCTGAGGCACCTCGCGCGATCGGCGCGGCGGGCCGGCGTGCGGCGCTCCCGCCTGCCGATCGTCTGCGACGCCCGCGGCGGCGCCGCCGGCGGCCGCCTCGCACCGGCTCTCGCCCCGGCCGGCCGGGCGATCACGCGGCTCAACGACGCGCCGCACCCCTCGTTCGCCGAAGGCGGCCCCGATTGCGCCGAGCCGCAACTGGCCGAGCTCGCCCGCGCCGTGCGCCGCGACGCGGCGGTCCTGGGCCTCGCGGTCGACGGCGACGGCGGTCGGTTCGGCGTGGTCGACCGGGGCGGGGCCGCCATCCCGGCGAATCTCGTCGTCGCGCTCCTCGCCGAGTGGCTGCTCGAGCACGGCCTGCCGGCGGGAGCCCTGGCGCGCACCGTGGCGACCACGCACCTGGTCGACGACCTCGCACGCCGGCATGGCCGGGCAGTCGTCGAGACGCCGGTCGGCTTCGCGCACCTCGCTCCGCTCCTCGCCGACCGGAGCGCCGCCCTCGCCTGTGAGGAGGAAGGCGGGCTCGCGCTCGGCACCCACCTGCCGCTGCGCGACGGCCTGTTCGCCGCGCTCCTGATGGTCGCCATGACCGCGGCGCGGCGCGCCTCGCTCGCCGATCAGGCGCGCGCGCTTTTCGCGCGTCTCGGGGCGCGGCACGGGCGACGGATCGATTATCATGTCGACGCTGCGGCGCGTGCGCGCATGATCCGGCGGCTCGAAGATCCCCCGTCGGTCATCGCGGGCCGGCGGGTGGCCGCGCTCGACGTGCCGGATGGCCCTCGCGTGACCTTCGAAGACGGATCGTGGCTCCTGGTGCGCGACGCGGCGGCCGACCAGGTCGCGCGCTGTCATCTCGAAACCCGGACGCGCGCGGACCTCGACGCGATCACGAACGCCGTGCGCGAACTTCTCGGCAGGCCCTGACCGGGCGGAGGGAAGCAGGATGGTCAAGATCGCGGACGTGACGGCGCGCGAGATTCTCGATTCGCGCGGCAACCCCACCGTCGAGGTCGAGGTCGTGCTCGACGATCAGAGCGTCGGGCGCGCCGCGGTGCCGTCGGGCGCCTCGACCGGGTCACGCGAGGCGATCGAGCTGCGCGACGGCGACCCGGCGCGCTTCCGCGGCAAGGGGGTCCTCAAGGCCTGCCACAACGTCGTCGCGACGCTGCGCCCCGCCGTGTTCGGCCTCGACCCCGGCAACCAGGAGGTGCTGGACGCGCGCCTCCGCGAAGTCGACGGCACCCTCGACTGCTCGTACCTCGGCGCGAACGCTCTCCTCGGCGTCTCGCTCGCCTCGGCGCGCGCCGCCGCCGCCAGCCGCCGCCTGCCGCTCTACCTCCATCTCGGCGGCGAGGCGGCGCGCGATCTGCCGGTGCCGCTGTTCAACATCCTCAACGGCGGCGCGCATGCCGACAACAACGTCGACATCCAGGAATTCATGATTCTCCCGGTCGGCGCGACCTCCTTCCGGGAAGCCTACCGGATGGGGGCCGAGGTGTTCCACGCGCTGCGCGAGATCCTCAAGAAGCGGGGCCTCCGGTCCGGCCAGGGAGACGAGGGGGGCTGGGCCCCGGACCTGCGCACCAACACCGAGGCGGTCGAGGCGGTGGTGCAGGCGATCGAGACCGCCGGCTACCACCCCGGCGACCAGGTGGCGCTGGCGCTCGACGTGGCGGCCTCGGAGCTGTACCGCGACGGCGCCTATCTTCTCGAAGCCGAGCAGCCGCCGCGCCGGACCTCCGAAGAGATGGTGGCGTTCTACGAGAGCCTCTGCGCTTCGTGGCCGATCATCTCGATCGAGGACGGCCTCGCCGAATCGGACTGGGCCGGCTGGGAGCGGCTCACCGCCGCGCTCGGGAAGAAGGTGCAGCTGGTAGGAGACGACCTGTTCGTCACCAACGTCGCCATCCTGGAGGAAGGGATCAAGCGGGGCGTGGCGAACTCGATCCTGATCAAGCCGAACCAGATCGGCACGCTCACCGACACCGTGCGCGCCATCAACACCGCGCGCGCCGCCGGCTACACCACGGTCATGTCGCACCGCTCCGGCGAGACCGAAGATCCGTTCATCGCCGACCTCGCGGTCGGGCTGAATCTCGGGCAGATCAAGAGCGGCGCCCCGTCGCGCGGCGAGCGGGTGGTGAAGTACAACCAGCTCCTGCGCATCGAGGAGCAGCTGGGCGGCCGGGCCCGCTATCCCGGCCGCGCCGCGCTGGCGCCGCGCGCGGTCGTGAGGGTCGGATGAACGTCTCCGAGCGGCTCAAGGATCCGGTGGCGCGCGCTCGTGCCCTGCGCTGGGCGCTCGGCGCCGTGGGCGGCATCCTCGCCTTCCACCTGGTGTTCGGTGACATGGGGCTCGTGGCCGGCACCCGCCAGCGCGCCACGCTCGCCCGCCTCGGCGACGAAGCCCGTGCGCTGGCCGCCGAGCAGGCCGCCCTCAAGAAGGAAGTCGACGGCCTGACCAGGGATCCCTTCCGCATCGAGGCGCTGGCGCGCGAGCAGCTGGGACTGGCGCGGCCGGGGGAGATCATCTTCCTCTTCCCCGACAGCCGCGCGAGCGACGACGACGCCCGACCCACGGCACGTTGACAGCAGAGGGGCGTTTCCCCCTATAATGCCGGCTCTCGACGCGGGGTGGAGCAGCCTGGTAGCTCGTTGGGCTCATAACCCAAAGGTCGCGAGTTCAAATCTCGCCCCCGCCACCAATCTCATACGACCACGAAGGGGCGGCTCCGGCCGCCCCTTCTGATTTTCATGGCCGACACCCCCCATCCCTCGTCCACTCTCCCCCCGGCGCCGGTCGCGGATCGCCCGACGATCGCCGCGATGGCCGCGCTGGTGTACGCCGGCGGCGCGCTCCTGCACGAGGTCATGGGACACGGGGGCGCCTGTCTCGCCTCGCGCGGAATGACCGTGTCATGGTCGAGCGTCCACTTCGAATGCAGCGTCGAGTCGCTCGCCGTGATGAGCGGCGGGACGATCGCCAACCTCGTCGCCGGCGCGATCTTCTTCGCGCTCCTGCGCGTCGCGACCGGCGGCGGGCCGGCGACCCGTTACCTCCTGTGGCTGGCGATGACGGTCAATCTGATGCAGGCGGCAGGCTACGTCCTCTTCTCCGGTGTCCTGGGGATCGGCGACTGGGCGGCGGTGCTGCGCCACTTCGGGGCGGGCGGCGCGGCTCGCGCGGCGATGGCAATCGGCGGTGGCCTGGCCTATCTCGTCGTCATGCGCTTCGCCGCGCGGGAGCTGACGCCGTTCCTCCCCGGCGACCGCGTGGCGGCGGAGCGCGCGGCGCGGCCGCTCACCCTGTTCCCCTGGATCGCCGGCGGTCTCCTTTCCTGCATCGCCGGGGCTCTCAATCCGGTGGGATTCCTGCTGGTCGCCATCTCGGCGGCCGCGGCGTCGTTCGGCGGGACCTCGGGGCTGGCCTGGATGGCCTCGATCCTGGGCACCGGGTGGGCGCCGCTCGACCCGCGTTCGGCCGGCCTTGCAATCCCCCGGCATCGCGGCTACATCGCGGCCGGCCTCCTGGCCGCCATCCTCTTTATTGTGGTGATGGGGCCCGGTTCCGGCGGGCGCTGAGCCGGAGCCGGCGAAGCCCTTCCGGCGTTCAGCCCCGTCCGCCGACCACGCCCGAGATCGACTTCCCCGGCAGCATCAGGTGGTCCTCGGTCAGGGCGATGCCGATGCGGTGCGCTTCGACCATCTGCATCAGGGGCGCCTGGCACTCCAGCTCGAAATCGCCGTACCCCGGGGCGTAGCGTTTCGTCGGCAGAAGACCGAGATCGCGGAACTCCCCGACCACCGCCGACTCGAACGCGGTGCCGAGCGCGATCGCGGCGCTCGAGCCGACCGCGTCGGCGAGCAGCGCCCGGGTGATC
>DATKFL010000076.1:0-2871 GCA_035511355.1 Dongiaceae bacterium | reverse complement strand
GCTGATGGGGTTCGACTCCACCGCCCTCAAGTCGACGAAGCCGGTGGTGTCGATCTGCGCGGTGCGGACCGGCGCCGGCAAGAGCCAGACGACCCGCCGGGTGACCCTGCTGCTGCGCGATCGGGGCAAGCGGGTGGCTGCCATCCGCCACCCGATGCCGTACGGCGACCTGGTCAAGCAGCGGGTGCAGCGCTACGCCACCTTCGAGGACCTCGACCGCTACGAGTGCACGATCGAGGAGCGCGAAGAGTACGAGCCGCACATCCGCAACGGCATCACCGTCTTCGCCGGCGTCGACTACGCCGCCATCCTGCGCGAGGCGGAGAAGGAGGCCGACGTCATCGTCTGGGACGGCGGCAACAACGACCTGCCGTTCCTGCGGCCGGACGTCGAAATCGTCGTCGCCGACCCGCACCGCCCCGGCCACGAGCTGCAGTACCACCCGGGGGAGGCGAACTTCCGGCGCGCTTCCTGCGTCGTGATCAACAAGATCGACACGGCCGACAAGAAGGGGATCGAAGAGGTCAAGCGGAACCTCGCGCGTCTCAACCCCGGAGCGACCGTGGTCGAGGCGGCCTCGCCGGTCACCGTCGAGGACCCCGGCGCCATCCGCGGCAAGCGGGTCCTGGTGGTCGAGGACGGGCCGACCCTGACCCACGGCGACATGAAATACGGCGCCGGGGTGATCGCGGCGCAGCGTTTCGGCGCGGCGGCGATCATCGACCCGCGCCCCTGGGCGGTCGGTTCGATCGCGGCGACCTTCGAGAAGTACCCCGGGATCGGCACGCTCCTGCCGGCGGTTGGCTACGGCGAGCAGCAGATGTCCGACCTGCGGCAGACGATCGAGCGGGTCGACTGCGACCTGGTGCTGATCGCGACGCCGATCGATCTGCGGCGCGCCATCCACTTCGTCAAGCCGGCGCTCCGGGTCACCTACGAACTCCAGGAGATCGGCAAGCCCGATCTCGACGACGTGCTCTCGGTCCTCTTCTGATGCCCCGCGCCCGGCGCCGCATCGTCGTCGCTTTCGGCGGCAACGCGCTCATCAAGCCGGGACAGGAAGGGACCCCCTGGGAGCAGTGGGAGAACGCCGAGGCGACCGCGCTCCGTCTCCTCCCCCTGGCGCGCGACGGACACGACCTGGTCCTGGTGCACGGCAACGGTCCCCAGGTCGGGCAGATCCTGATCCAGGTGGAGGAGGCGGTGAACAAGGTGCCGCCGCTGCCGCTCGATGTCTGCGTCGCCGCCTCGGAGGGGAGCATCGGCTACATGCTGGAGCGGGCGCTGGTGAACGCCTTCACCCGGGCGGGGGTGAAGCGGCAGGTCGTGACCCTCGCGACCCAGGTGGTGGTCGACCCCGCCGACCCGGGGTTCAAGCGTCCGACCAAGCCGATCGGCCCGTTCTACACCCGCTTCCGCGCCGAGTTCCTGATCCACAAGCAGGGTTGGAACATGATCGAGGACGCCGGGCGCGGCTGGCGCAAGGTGGTGCCGTCGCCGCGACCGCGCGCCATCGTCGCGCTCGGGCCGATCCGCGAGGCGATCGAGGCGGGGCACCTGGTGATCGCCGGCGGCGGGGGCGGCATCCCGGTCTATCGCGACCGGCACGGGGCGCTGGTCGGGGTCGAGGCGGTGATCGACAAGGACTACACCGCGGCGCTGCTCGCGGCCGGCATCGGCGCCGATCTCCTGGTGATTCTCACCGGCGTCGATCAGGTCTCGATCGATTTCGGCACCCCCGCCGAGCGGCCGGTGGCGCGGCTCTCGGTCGCCGAGGCCCGGGCGCACCTCGCCGCCGGGCAGTTCCCCGAGGGGAGCATGGGACCCAAGGTGCGATCGGCGGTGGAGTTCGCGGAGGCGGCCCGGCACGAGGTGCTGATCACCTCGGCGGCTCGCCTGGCCCGGGCGGTGCGCGGCCGCGCGGGCACCCGGATCGTTCCGGACGACCTGGCCCTGAGAGCGGCGCCGGTCCGGCGCGACCGTTCGCCAGCGCGCCCCGCCCGCCGCGGAGCCGCTCGAACCCGACGTGCATCCCGAGGAGGAGAGGCGTGAACAGCCCCGACCTGATTTCGATCCACGATCTCGAGGCCGCCGAGGTGCTCGAGATCCTCGACCTCGCCGTGGCGATCAAGCGCGACCCGCGCGCCTACGGAGACCGCCTGCGCGCCCGGACGCTGGCGATGATCTTCGAGAAGCCGTCGCTCCGGACGCGGGTCTCGTTCGAGACCGGCATGACCCAGCTCGGCGGGCACGCCATCGCGATCCAGGGGAGCGAGATCGCGCTCGGCAAGCGCGAGGCGGTGGGGGACGTCGCCCGCACCCTGGAGGGAATGGTCGACGGCATCATGGCGCGCACCTTCTCGCATCAGATCCTGATCGACCTCGCGCGGCACGCCGCCGTGCCGGTGATCAACGGTCTCTCCGACCACCTGCACCCCTGCCAGGCGCTGGCCGATTTCCTGACCATCCGCGAGCGGCTCGGCCGGGTCGAGGGGGTGACCCTTGCCTGGGTGGGGGACGGCAACAACGTGGCCCACTCCCTCATGTATGCCGCGGCGAAGCTCGGGGCGCACGTCCGCCTCGCCTGTCCCGAGGGGTACGACCCCGACCCCGCGGTGGTCGCGAATGCCCAGGCCGACGCGGCCGCGACCGGCAGCCGCATCGTGACGGGACGCGATCCTCTGGCGGCGGTGCGCGGGGCCGACGTCATCTATACCGACACCTGGGCCAGCATGGGGCAGGAGGCGGAGCACGCCGCCCGGGTCAAGGTCTTCCGCCCGTACCAGGTGAACGCGGCGGCGATGGCGCAGGCGAACAAGGGGGCCCTGTTCATGCACTGTCTGCCGGCCCACAGGAACGAGGAGGTCACCG
>DATKFL010000075.1:0-2619 GCA_035511355.1 Dongiaceae bacterium | reverse complement strand
CAGTCCAGGTCCCAGCGGACAAACTCTGGGGAGCGCAGACCCAGCGGGCCCTCGAACACTTCAGCGTCGGCGACGACCTGATCCCGCGGGAGATGATCCCCGCCTACGCGTTCGTCAAGAAGGCCGCGGCGCTCGTCAACCACCAGGCGGGCCGCCTCGACGCCACCCGGCATGACCTGATCACGCAGGCCTGCGACGAGATCCTCGATGGCCAGCACCTCGATCAGTTCCCGCTGCGTGTCTGGATGTCCGGGAGCGGCACGCCGTTCAACATGAACGTCAACGAGGTGATCGCGAACCGGTGCTCGCAGATCGCCGGCCAGCCGCTGGGCGGCAAGGACCCGGTGCATCCCAACGACCACGTCAACATGTCGCAGTCGACGAACGACACCTTCCCGACCGCGATGCACATCGCGGCGGCGTTGGGGATTGACCGCGCCTTGATGCCGGCGGTGCGCGACCTGCGCGACGCGCTCGACACCAAAGCCCGTGCCTGGGACGGCATCGTCAAGATCGGCCGCACGCACCTGCAGGACGCCACGCCGCTGACGCTGGGACAGGAGTTCTCCGGGTACGTCGGCATGCTGGACGATGATCTGAAGCGTCTGGAGCCGGCGCTCGCGGGAGTCCACCGGCTGGCGCTGGGGGGCACGGCGGTCGGCACGGGGATCAACGCGGCGCCGGGGTTCGATCGCGAGGTCGCGGCCGAGATCGCCCGGCTCACCGGGCTGCCGTTCGTCACCGCCCCGAACAAGTTCACGGCGCAGGGCGCGCATGACGACCTGGTGCATCTGAGCGCGGCGCTACGAGCGCTGGCGGTCTCGCTCCACAAGATGGCGAACGACATCCGGCTGCTGTCGTGCGGGCCGCGCGCCGGGCTGAACGAACTCCGCCTCCCCGCCAACGAGCCGGGGTCCTCCATCATGCCCGGCAAGGTGAACCCGACGCAGTGCGAGTCGTTGGCGATGATCGCGATCCAGGTGATGGCCAACGACGTCGCCGTCGGGTTCGGCGGCGCGGGCGGCCAGCTCGAGATGAACGTCTACAAGCCGCTCCTGATCTTCAACGTCATGAAGTCGATCCGTCTCATGGCGGACGGCTGCGCGAACTTCCGCCGCTTCCTCGTCGAGGGTCTCGAGCCGAATCTCGAGCAGATCAAATCCTTCGTCGAGCGTTCGCTGATGCTGGTGACCGCGCTGAGTCCGGTCATCGGCTACGACGAGGCCGCGCGGGTGGCGCACTACGCCCTGGAGCACGACCTGACGCTCAGGGAAGCCGCGCTCCGCCTCGGCGTCGTCAGCGCGGAGGAGTTCGATCGGATCGTCGACCCGACTAAAATGGTCCTTCCGCGGGACAGCGGGAGTTGAACGCGGTGACCTGGTAGTACCAGATCCCTCCCGGAGCGACGTCGCCCGAAGTGTCCACCCATTGGTTGTTGGGGGTGACTGCGTCCATGTCGAGGACGTTCGAGGCGACGAGCGGCCAGTTGGAGGGGGGCGGGAAGCGACTGGAAGAGCGGTGCACGTTGTATCCGGTCACCTGCGAAAGCAGGTTGCTGTCCTGGAAGTGCACGATCGGGTTCTGGTTGCCGTCCGTGGTCAGGGTCACCCGGTTGATGAAGATCGCCTTGTCCGGCGGAAGACAGCTCGCGAAGAAACCGGCGTCCCAGCGGAATCCGTCCTGCGGACTCTCGAGGACGAAGTCGGGCGTGAACTCCGTGCCCGGTTCGGCGTCGCTGTCGAGGGCGTCGTTCGTGCCCTGGTCCTTCGATGTGAGCATGTACCCGGCGGGGGGAGTGAACCGAACCCGGTAGGTCGCGCCGAGCGGGCGATCCGAAAAGAGATAGTTCCCCGACGCGTCGGTGACGGTGGACTCCAGCAACACGCCGGCGCCGTCGTAGAGGGAGACGACGACGTTCGGCATTCCGGGCTCACCGGGATCCTGGATGCCGTCGCCGTCCGCGTCCAGCCAGGCGCGGTCGCCGGGTGAGCGCGGCAGTGGATGGTCCACGGCGGGGGTGCGGAGATCGGCCTCCTGCCAGCCGTTCACCGCGGCCGTGAACCACCGGCTGCTGACCTGATACGGAGTCGTCGCCGGGTGATACCGCAGTCGCGCCCTCCAGTGATAGAGGGTCTCCCCGGCAAGTCCCCCGACGAGTTCATCGAACGTGACTCCGGCGGTCCCGATGTCGACCCACCCCGTGCTGGTCTCGGTTGCCGTCCCGTCGAAAAGGGTGCCGAACGGCTTGACCTCCCGCTCGAGCTTCACGAGGCCACGGCCATACGGCGTTCTACCGCGAGTGGACAGTCGAAAACTCTCCCGGCTGTCGCTGAGACCCAGCGGCGCGACCGGCGCGAAGTCGTCGCTGCGGTTCTGACGAGGAACCAGGCTCAGACCCGGGCCGCCGTTCCCGTAGTAGAGAAACGCCCGCCCCTCGTCCTCCTGGCCGTTGTCGTAAGCGTAGGCGCCGATGATGATGTCGGAGAAGCCGTCGCCATTCACATCCCCCGCGCCGGCCACCGAGGTGCCGAAGAAGGCATACGCCTGATCGCTCTCCCCGGTCCAGACGGGGCCCGGTCCCGGACCCGACGCCGAGCCGAGATAGAGGTACGCCCGGCC
>DATKFL010000074.1:0-6645 GCA_035511355.1 Dongiaceae bacterium | reverse complement strand
CGTGACGTTGCCGATCTGGGTGTAGGTCCAGACCGGCTGCGCGAGCGTCGAGTCGTCGTACTGGCCGTCGCCGTCGAGATCCCACTCGTACAGGAGCGTCGTCCCCGGGTTGGGATCGGTCGATCCGAGGCCGCTGAAGTTGACCAGCAGGGGAACCGGTCCGTTCGAGGGCGTCGCCTGGATCACGGCGGTCGGCGGCGAGTTCCCGGCGTTGAAGACGACGCGCCGGATCCTCCCACCGTCGTAGTCCACGAGATAGAGGTCCCCACCCGGGCCGATCTGCAGATCGACCGGCTGGGGGTTGCCGAGCTGCCGGGTATTGGCCGTCGCGGTCACGAAGGCCACCCGGGTCGCGGGGTCGGGAAGGCCGTTGCCGCCGGCGGTCATCACGAAGATGCAGTCGCGCGAGTGATCGGCGAAGAACAGCGCCCCGTTGTAGGCCGCCGGGTAGGTGCCGCCGGTGTAGAACGCCAGCCCCGAGACCGAGGCGCCGTTCGAGGCGGTGCACGGGTCGCCGGTGTACAGGCCCTGGCCGTGCAGCATGCTGTAGTAGGGCGCGACGGTGCTCGAGGTCAGGAGCGAGGTGCAGAGATTGAGGCCGCTGTTGTACCCGGCGGGTCGGTCCGGCCCCTCGACGCAGGGCCACCCGAAGTTCTCGACGGTCGCGTCGTTCGGGCTCAGGACCCGGTCGATCTCCTCCCAGGTGTTGTAGCCGACGTCGCCGATCCAGATCTCGCTCGTCCCGGGGCGCGCGGTGATCCGGAACGGGTTCCGGAGGCCGTAGGAGATGATCCGATCGTCGATCGTGTTGGCGCCGCCGACGAGCGGGTTGTCGGGCCAGGCGGCGCCGGTGTCGGGGTTGATCCGCAGGAGGGTGCCGTCATAGCCGAGCGAGTCGGCGCCGGTGCGCAGGTCCTGCGAGCGCAGCGCGCCCCCCTCGGCGCCCGGCTTGCTCGTCGGCGTGCCGCGGGCGCTGTTCGGGTCGGCGCAGGGGTTCGCCGGCGTGAACGGATAGTTGTACGGCGGGGTTCCCTGCGAGCCGCCGAACTGCCCCCAGTCGTCGGCGTCGAAGTTCGCCCCCTCGCCGGCGCTGACGTAGAGCGCGCCCTCGGCGCCGAAGACCAGCGAGCCGAGGGAGTGGCTGGGGAACTGCTGGCACCACTGGTTCTCGATCAACACCTGGGGCGCCCCGGTCACGGTGTTGTCGGGGTTCACCTGGATGCGCACCAGCCGTCCGTTGACCACGCAGCCGTCGACCGTCGCGCCGGGGCCGATCGGCACGCCGCTGCCGTTCTTGTTGGGGCAGGTGTCGCCCCAGCGCGGCGCCGGGATCGACGGCTCGAGCGGATCGAAGTCGTAGGTGTAGAGCAGGTAGACGTACGGTCGGGTCGGGAACTGCGGGTCGAGCGTCATCCCGAGCAGGCCGCGGTCCCAGAAGTCGTGCACCTGCGGGCTGAGATCGATCACCACGTGCGGGTTGGCGCTGCCGGCGAAGATGTTGTCGAACGATTTGAGGATGCCGCTCTTCTCGGCGACGAAGACGCGTCCGTCGGGCGAGAAGCGGACCGCCACCGGAAAGGTGAGGTCGTTGAAGACCGCCACCTCGTTGAACCCGGTCGGGAGCGCGCGCACCACTCCCGTCGCGAGCAGGCCGACGGCGAGGCCGAGTCCGACGCGGCGCAGAAGCGAAGGGTAAGTGTGCCGTTGATGACGCGACATGCGGCTGACCACGATTCCGTAACCGCCGCGGAGCGAGGTCGATCGTTCAAGTACACCACGGACCGGAGGGTGTCAAGCGAAACCCGACCTCAGGGCGTGGCGTGCGGACAGCCGTTCGGGGCGGCGTCCAGTTCAACGTCCCGCGATCCGACCTGCTCCGGGTCCCCCGCGTCATACGAGCCGGGGCCGGCGCAGTCGCGCGCCCGGACCACGAACCAGAATCCCTCGCCCGGCGCCGGCTCTTCGAGGAACTGAACGCTTCCCGCCGCGACGCCGGCTCCGACGCAGCCGAGGGTCGCGGTCGCGGTGAATGGCGTGCCGTTCGGATCGCCGAGGTGCCCGTAGAGGAGGTCGTACCCGGTCGCCCCGGGGACCTCGGCGCAGGTCAGCAGGCCCTCGTCGACGGTGACCTCGGGTACCGAAGCCGGCGGCGGCACGTCGTCGGGGAGGCCGTCGCAGTCCTCGTCGATGCCGTCGCAGGCAGTCTCCGCGGCGACGCAGGGGGCGAAGCTGGCGTGCAGCGTCTGCGGCTCCTCGCCGGCGACGAACGCCCGGCCGGGCGCGCCGCCATCGTCCCAGGCGACGAAGTACCAGCCGGCGCCCTCGAGCGTCTGCGGCGTCGGCGCCACGAGCGAGTTCAGCGAGCCGACGATGGTCGGGCGATCGAACGGCGTCGTACCTGGCTCGCCGGCGGCGAACAGCGTCAGGCCCGGCGGCGTCGTGGTGAACGAGTCGTTCACGACCTCCGGAGCGAGGACGATCGTGGCGCTGTCGGTGAGCCCGCCGGAGTCGGTCACCGTCAGGCGCAGCTCGAGCTCCGAGTAGTACTCGTGATCGGGGGCGGTCATGACGCCCGCGTCGACTTTCGGGATCGTCTTGATCGCGTGTTCGTTGCATTCCCCCTGCCCGCCCGGACAGTGGCGCAGGAGGAACTCCCAGGAGAAGGCGGCGGGCAGGAGCGCGCCGTCGGTCGTATCGGTGGCGCTCCCGGAGAAGTCGATGGCCTCGCCGACGCGCCAGGGGTGGCCCGGGACGGGGAGATCGATCGACGCCACCGGGTGGGCGTTCCCGGGCGAGACGACCTGGGTGGCGAAGGCGGTGACACCATCGTCGTCGGTGACCCGCAGGCCGACGGTGACCTCACCAATGGCGTCGTAGGTGAAGCTCGCCTGCGGCAGGAAGGCGTCGTCGTAGTCGCCGTCACCGTCGAGATCCCACGCATAGAACAGCGTCGCGCCCGGATCGGGGTCGGTGGAGGCGGCGGCGTCGAACGCTACCTCGAGCGGCACCGGCCCCTGCGCCGGCAGCGCCGCGATCGCGGCCATCGGCGGCGAGTTCCCGGTGTTGTACTTGATCCGCCGCACCATCCCGCCGTCGTAGTCGACCAGGAAGAGATCCCTGCCCGGCCCGACGACGAGGTCGACCGGGTGCGGCGCGCCGATCTGCTGCGCGTTGGCGCGATGGGTCAGGAAGGCGGTGCGCGTCGCGGGGTCGGGAAGCCCGTCCGCCCCGGTCTTCATGACGTAGATGCAGGATCGCGAGTAGTCGGCGAAGAACAGCGCCCCTTCGTAGTCCTCGGGGTAGGAGCCCCACGGATAGAAGGCGATGCCGGCGATTCCCGAGCCGGTGATCACCCGGCAGGGATCCCCCTGGTAGAGATCCTGGAGATGCCGGAAGGCGTACCACGGCGCCCGGGTCTCCGCCGTCGGCAGCGTCGTGCAGGCGTCGAGGCCGTTGTTGAACCCCGGCAGACGATCGGGCCCTTCGAGGCAAGGCCAGCCGAAGTTCGCCGCGACCGGGGGGCCAGGATCGACCAGGCGATCGATCTCCTCCCAGGTGTTCCAGCCGACGTCGCCGATCCAGAGCTCCGGCGTGCCGGGCCGGAAGGTCATGCGGTACGGGTTGCGGAAGCCGTACGCGATGATCCGATCGTCGTCGTCCGGCGCCCCTTCCAGAGGATTTCCCGGCCAGGCGGCGCCGGTGTCCGGGTCGATGCGCAGCACCGCGCCATTCCAGCCGGCCGGATCGACGGGAGTGCGCGGGTCCTGCGAGCGCAGCGATCCGCCCTGCGCGGCCGGCTTGCTGGTCGCGACGCCGCGCACGCTGTTCGGGTCGCCGCACGGGTTGGCGGGGGTGAAGGGGTAGGTCTGCGGCGACGGCCCGCGGGTGCCGCCGAACTGCCCCCAGTCCTCGGTGTTGAAGCTGGCGCCGTCGCCGGCGCTGACGTAGAGGGCACCCTCCGGGCCGAAGACGAGCGACCCGACCGAGTGACTCGGGAACTGCTGGCACCAGTGGTTCTCGAGCAGGACCGATTCGCCGCCCTCGAGCGTGTCGTCGGGATTGATCGTCAGGCGCGACAGGCGGCCGTTGACGACGCAGCCGTCGGCGGTGGCGCCGGGGCCGATGATCTGGTTCTGCGCGTTCTTGTCGGGGCAGGTATCGCCCCAGCGCGGCGCCGGCACCGACGGCTCGAGGGGATCGAAGTCGTAGGTGTACAACACATAAAGATAAGGAGTGGTCGGGAAATCGGGGTGCAGGGCGAGACCGAGGAGCCCGCGATCCCAGAAGTCATGCACGTTCTGCCGCAGATCGGCCACCACCGTCGGCGTCGTGTCGGTCAGGCTGTCGAACACCTTGACGAGACCGCTCTTCTCGGCGACGAAGACCCGGCCGTCGGGGGAGAAGCGGACCGCGGTCGGATGATCGAGACCGAGGAAGACGGCGCTCTCGGTGAAATTCGGGGGCAGCGCGCCGGCCGGCACGGCCGCCGCGACCAGGCAGACGATCAGGACGGCGATCGACCTCAGGGCGGATCGGCACGGCGACAACGGTGGCATCCGGCAGAGTCCCAGGTTCAGGTCAGGGAGTCGACAGCCCCCCCAAGTACGGCTTCGGGGGCGGTCCGTCAAGGTTATTCGGCTGGATCAGGCCTGCGGTCGCCAGACCAGGGCGACCCGGTCGATGCCGATGTCGGCCTTGCGCGGGGCGATCGACAAAGTGTCGACCGCAGGATCCGGATCGGTCTGCAGGCGCGTCACCTCGGCTGCCATCTCCTGTTCGAGCGCCTGGCGGCGCTCGTCGATCGATGCCGCCGCGGCGCGCGCATCGGCGATGTCGGCATGCTCGCGCGCCGCGCGGCTGGCGCCGCGCATGGCGGTGGTCGCGCGCCCGACCGTGCCGGCGCTCATCGATCGCCGGCCGAACAACGCCCCGAGCACCGTCGCGCCGACCGAGATCGCCGTCTGCACCGATTGCTGCTGGAACTGCCCCTCCTCGCGATCCACCCGCGACGCCGCCTGGCGGGAGCGCTCTTCGAGCGCCTGCAGTTTCGGCGCGTACTTCGCGCGCAGCGTGTCGAGCGCCTGGTCGCGGCGGGCGCGCACCGCGTCACGGACCCGCACGCGAAAGTCGCCCTCGCTCTCGCCCGGCTTCGAGGTCAGTTTCAGGGGCGCGCAGGCGTACAGCGGCAGCGGCCGGGTCTGGAAGAGCGCCGAGGCGAGCGCCTTCTTCCACGAGGCGTAGGTCGCGGCGCGCGACGCGAGCGCGGGCAGCGGCGCGAAGTGCGCCCCGGAGGGCGGCTCGCGTTCGAGGGCCGGCTCGGCGGCGGCCGCTGCCGCCGCCTCCCAGGGATTGGCCGCCGGCTCGCCGGCGAGCGGCGCGATCAGGGTCATGCTGGTCCACTGGTCGATGCCCGATTTGGCGTCGACGTAGTGCAGCCGCGCCGTGCCGAGGAGCGCCGGCACGAGGGTCGCCCCGGCGGGCGCGGCGAAGAAGAACTCCGGCACGTCGGCCGGGAGCGCCGGACGGCCCGACCCAGCGATCGACGCGGCAGCGGCGGCGGCGATCGGCGCGGACCCCGTCGCCGAAGCGGCGGCCGCGGTCGCCGGCGCCGGCGATGCGGCGGTCAGCGCCTGGATCTGCGGGCGGGTGAGCGGACCGGCGAGGTAGGAGAGCGCCCAGCGGCTCTCGAACAGGACCGGCGCGTCGGAGTGCGCGCTCGCCAGGAGGAACCGCCGGCTCTTCAGACCGGACAGCAGGGTGTCGGCGCGACCCCGATCGAGCGCCGAGCCGCTCGTGGCCGCCGCCCCCTCGAGCCCGTCGAGGACGCGCATCTTGTCGCGCTCGGTCTGCAGCCGCCCGAGGAACCAGGAGCCGGCGTTCGACAGCCCCTTGTAGTCGAGGTCGACCGGGTTCTGGGTCGCCAGCACCACGCCGACGCCGAAGGCGCGCGCCTGCTTCATCAGGGTCAGGAGCGGTCCCTTGGAGGGGGGGGCCGCGGTCGGGGGGGCGTACCCGGCAATCTCATCCATATAAAGGATGGCGCGCAGGCTCGTGGTGCCCGGCTGCGAGCGTGCCCAGGAGAGCACCTCGTGCAGGAGGAGGGTCACCAGGAACATCCGCTCCGCGTCCGAGAGGTGCGCGATCGAGACGACCGACAGGCGCGGCCGGCCGGCGTCGGTGTAGAGCAGCCGCTTCGCGTCGAGCGGCTCCCCTTCGATCCAGGCGGCGAAGCCGGGCGAGGCGAGCAGCCCGTTGAGGGCGATCGCGAGGGCGGCGCGGTCCTTCGCCGGGTAGAAGGTCTCGAGGTCGAGCACTCCGACCCGATCGAAGGGCGGCGTCTGCACCAGGCGCACGAGATCGCCGAGCGCCAGGTCGCGCCCCTCGCGCCATGCCTGGTCGAAGAGGGTGCCCAGCAGGATCGCCTCGCGACCGCGCAGCGGGTCGGATTCGATGCCGAGCAGGGCGAGCAGCCCCGCGGCGGTGGCGGCGACTCGCTCGCGGCGCGCTTCATCGTCGGCGCGCAGCGCCGGGGGCGGCGCGGCGAGCGAGCGCAGCACCGAGATCGGCCGGCCGGCGGTGCTCCCCGGCGTGTAGAGGGTGCGTTCGACCGAGTCCGCGTAGCGCCCGATGCGCGCCGGATCCTGG
>DATKFL010000073.1:0-2902 GCA_035511355.1 Dongiaceae bacterium | reverse complement strand
GGGCGCGCTGCCGGGCTCGACCGTGACCGTGACCGACACGCTCCCGAACCCGCCGGTGGGGCAGGCGCGCTACTACGAGGCCGCGGTCACGAGCGGCCTCGAGCGGCGCGCCGGCCGGCGGGGGACGAACGGGGTGATGTCGGGACGCGATACTTCCGGCCTCCCGATGTGTCCATAGCAAGACCCGGGCTGCGGCGCGAAATCTCCCGTTGACAGGCTCCCTTCGCTTCTGATATTTCCCGCCCAACGTAGCAAATTCAGGCTCGTCGACTTCACCTTTTGTTCGCGCGCGGCGCCCCCTGGGCGCAGCAGGCCTTTGCCGTCGCGCGCTGAAAGGAGGAAAACGGCCAGTTCGGCCGCCACGCCCCATCCGAGTCACGCCGACTCATCAACTCGTTCAAGGAGGAGGGTCGTATGCGAACCGCAGCGAAGTTCGTCGCCCTCGGCGCTCTCGCGGTCCTCGTCGCGATGGCACCGCTTTCGGCGACCATCCTGAAGCAGATGAACCTCGCGGACCTCGCGGGGAACGCCAACCGGATTTTCAGCGGCACGGTGATCGAGATCGGCAAGAGCGACCTCACGGTCGGCGGCGGGAAGATCGCGACCGTGACCTACCGGGTCATCGTCGACAACGCCTTCCGCGGCTCGTTCATCGACAAGGAAGGCCGCAAGGTCGCCGAAATCAGGATGGTGACCGACCCCGGCCCGCGCCACGTCGGCAACAAGGTGTCGTTCTCCACGCTCCCCGAGATGCCCAAGATCCAGATGGGGCAGCGTTACCTGTTCTTCACGACCGCGCCCTCGAGCGTCGGCCTGTCGACCACCGTCGGCCTCGGCCAGGGCTGCTTCCGGATCAGCGGCGACCCGGGCGAGGAGATGACGACGAACGAATTCGACAACCTGGGCCTGTTCCGCGGGATGAGCGCGCCGGGAATGCCCGAGCGCGGCCCGATCTCGTACTCGCGGCTGGTGCAGCAAATCGACGCCCTCCTGGGCCGGAAGTAAGGGGGACGCCATGAGAAAAATACAGAACCCGATGACCCGGACGGCCCGTCTCTTCGCCTTTACCGCGCTGGCCGCGATGCTGGTGCTCGGCGTCGCGTCGCCGGCGCATGCCTACGGCCCGCTGGCCAACTGCCAGAGCGGCGTCCCGTACCTCTGGCCCGCCGGCGGATCCGCCATCCCGTTCAACCCCGACCAGGGGAACCTCGGGCCGGTCAACAACGCCGCGGCGGTCGCGCTGGTGCAGTCGGCGTTCGACACCTGGGGTGCGGTGCCGACGGCGACGGTGAACTACGTCAACGCCGGGCCGCTGCCGATCGACGTCGACATCACGAATTTCGGCCCGTATCTCGACGCGCCCGCGCCCGACGGCCTGAGCGCCATCGTCTTCGACGACACCGGCGAGATCTTCGACCTGCTGTTCGGTCCCGGCTCGGGAATCCTCGGTTTCGCCGGACCGGAGTGGGGAACGCCGGCCACCTGCACCATCGACGAGGGATATTCGTTCCTCAACGGCCCGGCCTTCACCGACGCCACCTACGCCATCGACGTCATGGTGCACGAGTTCGGGCACTACACGAACCTGTCGCACACCGCCGTCAACGGCCAGATCTTCCTCGCCGGCGACACCAGCGGGCCGCTTCCCAACAACACGTTCGGCAACCCGGCCTCGATCGGCGTGATCGAGACGATGTACCCGTTCTACTTCGGTCCCGGCTCCGGGACCGCCTCGCTCGAGAACGACGACATCGCCGGCGTCTCGACTCTCTACCCGACGGCGGGATACCTGGCCGGCACCGGCACGATCAGCGGGTCGATCTTCGCCGCGAACGGCAGCACGCGTCTCAGCGGCGTGAACGTCATCGCGCGCAACATCGCCGACCCGTTCGAAGACGCCGTCTCGGCGCTCTCCGGCGACCGCACCGACAGCGGCTCGCAGGCCGACCCGCTGGTCGGGACCTTCCGGCTCAACGGCCTGACCCCCGGCGCGCAGTACGCGGTCTACGTCGACCAGATCCTCGCGGGCGGGTTCAGCACGCCGCCGATCACCCTGCCGGGTGTCGAGGAGTTCAGCAACGGCGCCGCCGAGTCGGACAACGTCACCAGCCCCGACCCGCCCGGCGTCTACGCGCCGTTCACGGCGGTGGCGGGGACGCCGGTCACGAACGCCAACGTGATCTTCAACGGCTTCGGCCCCGGCGATCCGATTCCGCTCGGTGACGACGACTTCGTGCAGATCAGCCTGCCGTTCACCTTCTCGTTCTGCGGGCTCGACTACAACGCGGTCTACATCAACTCGAACGGCAGCCTCTCCTTCGAGGCCCCCAGCACCGACTTCTCGGAGAGCGCCGCCGAGTTCCTGGCCGGCCCGCCGCGCATCGCCGGTCTCTGGGACGACCTGAACGCCGGCGCCGGCGGGACCGTCGTCTTCACGCAGTCGGCGAACCTGTTCAACGTCCAGTTCACCAACGTGCCGGAGTTCCCGGCCGTCGGGGCGAACACCTTCCGGTTCACGCTGCACCGCCAGTCGAACCAGATCGATCTGGTCTACGGGGCGCTCTCGGCCACGGACGGCCTCGCCGGCATCTCCTGCGGCGGCCGGGTCACCACCTCGTTCGAACCCGAGGTGGATCTCAGCGCGCTGGCCTCCGGGAGCGGCTCGATCAGCCCGCGGACGGCGTCGGCGGTCTACGAGATCTTCACCGCCGCCGACAACGACCTCGACAACGCGGCGCTCCTGATCAGTGCGCCGAACGCGTTCAAGGACACGACCGAGCCGAACGGCACCTTCGCCAAGGCGACCAAGATCACCCTGCCGTACTCGAGCGTCGACAAGTACACGGCGATCGAGCCGGTCGGGAACGACGTCGACTTCTTCAAGGTCACCCTGACCGCGGGC
>DATKFL010000072.1:0-4038 GCA_035511355.1 Dongiaceae bacterium | reverse complement strand
CGGACCCGTGCCCGCCGGGCGCGCGGTAAGTCGCCGTCAGCCCCCCGCCACCCTGCCGGCTAGTTCGACGTTCCGGTCCCTGCGGCGGCCGGCTCGGGCGCGGTCGGGGGCGCGTGGTCGGGCGGGGGGGCCGTCGCGCCGCCGATCGCCGGAGGCTCGGGCGGCAGCTTGGTTGCCTTCAGTCGCTGATCGAGGAAGGCCAGGATCGCGCTGTAGCCGCGGTTCTGGTTCTCCTTCTTGCGGAAGCCGTGCCCCTCGTCGTCGAAGACGACGTACTCGACCGGCACCCCGTTCGCCTTCACCGCCTCGACGACCTCGTCCGACTCCACCTTGAGAACGCGCGGGTCGTTGGCCCCCTGCAGGACGAGGAGCGGCTTCCGGATGTTCGCGGCGTGGAAGAGCGGCGAGATCTTCCGGAGGTAGGCTTCGTCGACGGTGGGATCGCCGATCTCCTGGTAGAGCGCCTTGCGGAACGACTCCCAGTAGGGCGGGATGCTCTGAAGCGTCCGGAGCCAGTTCGCCACGCCGAAGATGTCGACGCCGACGGCGAACTCCTGCGGCCGGAAGGCGAGCGCGGCGAGCACCATGTAGCCGCCATACGATCCGCCGATGATGCCGATGCGGTTCGGGTCGACGTAGCCGGTCGCGGCCAGCATCTTCTTGCTGTGCACGCAGTCGCCCAGGTCGGTGTCGCCGTGGTGCCGGTCGTCCAGCTTGTAGAACGTCTTGCCGTAGCCGCTCGAGCCGCGGTTGTTGATCGCGAAGACGGCGTAGCCGTGGTTCACGAGGTACTGCAGGAGGCCGGAGTAGGTGCGGCGCGACTGGCCGCCCGGGCCGCCATGCACCCAGACCAGCGCCGGCACCGGCGTGCCGGCCGCGGCCTGGTGCGGCTTGTAGAGAATCCCGGGCACCTGCACGTTGTCGAAGGAGGGGAAGCGCACCGGCTCGCCGGTCACCAGGTCGTCGGCCTTGATCTTCGCGTTCAGGCTGCGGGTGAGCGGGCGCGCCTTGCCGCTGCCGAGGTCGAGGAGATAGAGGTCGTTCGGCTGCCGGCTGCCGTTGACGTAGAAGGCGGCCTGGGTCTCGTCGGGGGAGAAGCGCACCGAGGTGATCGCCGCGTCCGGGAGGTCCGGCAGCTTGACCGGCTTCATGCCGGCCGCTTCGTACAACCGCAGCTCGGTGCGCGCGTCGGCGTTGATCGCGATCCAGAGCCACTTGCCGAGGCGCGAGAAGCCGGCGTCCTCGATGTCCCAGTCCGGTTTCTCGATCACCTCGCGCTTGCCGGTCGCGAGCTCCATGCGCACCAGGTAGCGGAAGTCCGACGCCTCGTCGCTCAGGTAGTAGAGCCACTTGCCGTCGAGGCTGAAGGTGACCGGCTCGTTGAACATCTCCTCCTTGTGGGCCGTCAGGACGCGGCTCTGGCCGGTCTTGCGGTCGATCAGGTGGATGTCCTGGTCGGTCTCGGTGTGCACCTCGCTCACCGCGACGTAGCGGCGGTCGGGGGAGACCGGTCCCGGCTGGAAGCCGGACTCGTTCTTGTAGAGGAGCGTGCGGGCGTAGCCGTCGACCGCGTACTCGTACAGGTCGAAGTAGCGCGGGTCGCGCTCGTTGGTGGTGACAAAGAACGACTTCTCGTCGCGCGCCCAGCCGGCGAAGGCGGCCTTCAGCTTGTCGCCCGGGGTCAGGTCGACGGCCGATCCGTCGCGCTCATGGACGTAGAGATGATCGAGCTCGTTGCCGCCCTGGTCGCTCTGGTAGAGGAAGCGCTCGTCGCCCGGGAAGTACGACTGCACCTGGATCGAGTCGGTGGTCGACTGGGTGAGCGGCGTCGGGGCCGAGCCGTCGACCGGGATCGAGACCGCGTTGAAGATGCCGGTCTGGTCGCTCGAGACCAGGATCGACTTGCCGTCGGCGGCGAACGAGGCGCCGCCGTAGGCGGTGGTCCCCATGAAGTCCTCGATGGCGTACTCGGGGACCTGGCGCGACTCCAGCGCCGGCTCGCGCACGGCGCGGCAGGCGGCGGACGGGACGAGGACGGCCGCCGCCGCGAGCAGGAGGGCGGCGGTGCGGGGGACGGACGGGCGGACTCGCGGCATCGTGGCCTCCGGGGTTCAGGTGTTCCGGGTCGGCGGTGATTCTAACCGCCCCGGCGGCCTGCGGTAAACTCCCGCCATGTCCGAGCGCGCCGCGGGTCCCGAATCGGGCAGGAGCGTGCAGGAGATCTACGCGCCGCGCGGACGCTGTTTCGGCTGCGGCCCGGCCAATCCGCAGGGACTGCATCTCGAGAGCCGGCCGGAGGGGGAGGGCCTGGTCGCCACCTTCCGGCCGCAACCGCACCACGAGGCGTTCGAGGGCGTCCTGAACGGCGGGATCATCGGCGCCCTCCTCGACTGCCACAGCAACTGGACCGCGGCGCTGGCGTTGATGCGCGCCGTCGGCGCGTCCGCGCCCCCGAGCACCGTGACCGCGGAGTTCCACGTGAAGATGCGGCGGCCGACGCCGACCTCGGAGCCGCTGACCCTGCGCGCCCGCCCGGTCGAGCTGAAAAAGGATCGCACCGTGGTCGAGGCGACGATCGAGTCCGGTGGCGCGATCACCGCCACCTGCCGCGGAGTCTTCGTCGCGGTGCCGCCGGGGCACCCGGCCTACGGACGCTGGTAGGGCGGCGCGTCGCCGGCAGGTCAGGGGACGGTGAGCGCCGCTCCATGGCCGGGGCCGAAGCGGGCGGTGCGCGCGGCGCCGTCGGCGCCGAGCACCTGCTCGAGGGTGCCGCTCGCGGGGGCGCGATCGAAGTCGATCGTCCCGATCCCGACCGCCGCCTTGCGGAAGCGCAGCGTCACGATGACGGCGTCGCCCGTGGCGCCGACCGCTGGATCGGGGGCGAACCGGGTCATGGTCACCGCGACCGAGCCCGGCGCGGTGACCCGCACGAGATAGAGCGGCGGCATGTGCGGCGACCCCTGTTCGAGGAACGCCCCGCCGGCGTAACCGTCGTAGACCAGGAGATCGGGCGGAAAGTGCAGGTCGAACGCCAGTGTGAACGCACCGTCGAGGCCGCGCCCCACCACCTCCACGGCGATTCGATCGCAGGCGGCGCTCCCGGCGCGCAGGTAGACGTCGCCGTCCTGGGGTGAGGCGAGCGTCGCGTGTGCCGCGAGCGGGGTGCACGGGTCGCCGGCCCCGGCGGGCACGATCCCCGAAGCCGACACGGCGAAGAGCGCGAGGAGCGATGCGACGCCGGCAGCGGGGCGCAGGGCGGCCGTGCGACTACGGGCAGCCGTGCGGACTGTGGGCGAAGTTCTTGACGAAGACCGCGAGATCGTCGGGTCCGACATATCCGTCCCCATCCAGGTCGCTCGTGAGGTCGTAGGCCGACTCGCCGCTGGCGCTCGACCAGGCGCGCGCCATCCGGTTGAGGTCGACGCCGTCGACCTTGCAGTCGTGGTTGCCGTCGGGATCCTTCACCACTTCGAGGGCGGCCGGCAAGGAGCCCGAGCGGCCGTCCGGGTTGGTGAGCGTCAGGGTGCGCGACCCCAGCGTGGCGCCGTTGTTGATGCTGACCGGCACCGTGAGACGGCTGATGGTCGCGACCGTCGTCGAGCCGGCGCTGATGTCGGCGCTGAGGTTGATCACCGCGCCGTCCTGGAATGCGCTGCCGTCGACCTCGACCGTGGTGGTGTCGCCGCGCACGAGGTAAATCGAGTTGGTGCCGAGCTCGATCGCCGCCGTCACCACCGGCGCCGAAGGCTCGGTGACGCTGGTGGTCGCCGGCGTCGCGACCACCGCCGGGGTCTCGATCGAGTCGAGCGTGAAGCCGCTGCCGTTCAGCACCGTGCCGGAGGTCGCCGACGAGGACACGTGCACCGCCATCTGCAGCGCGACCGCGGCGCCGGCGTTGAGCGTGCCGATCGTCCAGGTGGTGGTGCCGCCCGAGTTGACGCCGCCGCCGGTCGCCGACACGAAGGACGTGCCGGCCGGCACCGGGGCGGTCAGGGTCACGCCGGTCGCCGGCGCGTTGCCGGTGTTCGAGGCGGGCAG
>DATKFL010000071.1:0-3006 GCA_035511355.1 Dongiaceae bacterium | reverse complement strand
GCCGGCGAACGGTCGCAGCAGCAGCATCGTCGGGGGCGGATACGGGAAGCCCGCGGCGAGCACCTGGTCCACGAACAGCTGGCTCGGCTGCATTCCCGACGCCGCGCTCGCCTGCGCCACGCTCTCGGGAAGATACGGGTTGAGTCCCATCGCGGCCGCGCGCCCCCAGACCCAGAAGGCCTGGAAGTCCCACTCTTCGATCAGCCGGATGTTGAGCAGGACGACGCTGACGGCGCGCGCGACGAACAACGCGGCGGCGCCGAGGACGACGCCGTCGAAAAGCGCGCGCCGGGTCGGCGCGGCGCCGGCGCGTGCCGCGTAGGCCAGGAGGACCGCGGGGGGGAAAAGCAGGTAGAGGACCGCCGGCCCGGCGACGAGGCCGAGCCCGGCGAAAACGCCGCCCGTGACCGCGAAGGCCAGGAGCCCGTAGGCCCACTCACGCCGATGCTCCGGATTCACGAGCGTGCGCCCCTCCCCGGGGCGGGATCATGCCTCAGGTCGCCGCGTTCGGGGGCGATTGGTCGCGGGAAAAATCGGCGGTCCGGGGAGCCGGGTGGGCAGGGCATCGGGAGGTGCCGACGCGGCGCCCGAAAACAAAGCGCGCCGCCCCCGGAGGGGCGGCGCGCCGATGCGGGACGAAAGCTTCCGTTCTCAGCCGCCGGTGCCGTCGAGGAACGCGCGCAGCCGCTGGCTGCGCGATGGGTGCCGCAGCTTGCGCAGCGCCTTGCTTTCGATCTGCCGGATCCGCTCGCGGGTCACCGCGAACGACTGTCCGACCTCCTCGAGGGTGTGCTCACTGCCGTCGCCGACGCCGAATCTCATTTTGAGCACCATCTCTTCGCGAGGAGACAGGGTTTTGAGCACCTTCTGCGTCTGCTCCTTGAGATTCAGCTGAATGACCGCGTCGACCGGCGACGTCACGCCGCGGTCCTCGATAAAATCCCCGAGGTGGGAGTCTTCTTCCTCGCCGATCGGCGTCTCGAGGGAGATCGGCTCCTGGGCGATCTTGAGGACCTTGCGGACCTTCGCCACGGGGATGCCCATCTTCTTGGCGATCTCCTCCGGCGTCGGCTCGCGGCCGATCTCCTGGACGAGCGCCCTCGAGGTGCGGATCAGCTTGTTGATCGTCTCGATCATGTGCACCGGGATGCGGATGGTGCGCGCCTGGTCGGCGATCGCGCGGGTGATCGCCTGGCGGATCCACCAGGTCGCATAGGTCGAGAACTTGTAGCCGCGCTTGTACTCGAACTTGTCCACCGCCTTCATCAGGCCGATGTTCCCCTCCTGGATCAGGTCGAGGAACTGCAGCCCGCGGTTGGTGTACTTCTTGGCGATCGAGACCACCAGCCGCAGGTTGGCCTCGACCAGCTCGGTCTTGGCCTGCCCGGCCATCGCCTCGCCGGCGCGGATGCCGTCCGCGGTCTGCCGGATCTCCTCGGGCGTGGTGTCCATCTCGCGCCCGATGCGCGCCACCTCGTCGTGCGCGGCTTGCATCTTGTCGCGCAGATCCCTGCGGTGCTTCGCGTCCTTGGTCGCCTTGAGCCGCTTCTCCCAGTGGCGGATGTCGCGCTCGATGTCGCGCAGGCGCACCGCCGTGTCCTTCACCTTCTTGGCCAGCTCCTTGATCTTCCCGGTCACGAGACCCATGTCCAGGATGACCCGGCCGATCTGGACGCGCGAGCGCGCCGCGTCGAACCGGACCTCGCGCCAGCGCTTCGACCCCTCGGTGAGGCGCCCGAGGTGCTTCTCCTGCTCCTCGAGCTTGCGGGTGTGGCGCGCGACCTTGTTCATCGAGTCGAGGACCTGCCGGCGCTTGCGATCGCCGCCGTCCTCCTCTTCCTCGCTGCCCACCGAGATCAGGCTCTCGATGTCGATCTGCTTGGTGCGGATGCGCTGCGCGTAGTCGAGCATCTGGCTGACGACGTACTTGCTGCGCGCCAGCGCCTTGACCACGTTCTTCTCGCCGCGCTCGATGCGCCGCGCGATCTCGACCTCGCCCTCGCGGGTGAGGAGCGGCACGGTGCCCATCTCGCGCAGGTACATGCGCACCGGGTCGTTGGTCTTCTCGAGCGCGCCCGGAGTCAGATCGACCTGCTTCGTCTCGCCCGGCTCGTCCTCCTTCTCGGTGGTCTTCTCTTCGACCTTCTGCTTGTACTTCTCCTCCGAGTCGACCATCTCGATGCCGAGCGAGTCGAACAGGAGGAACATGTCGTCGAGGTCCTCCGGAGAGTGCATCTCCTCCGGAAGCACGTCGTTGACCTCGTCGTAGAGAAGGTAGCCGCGTTCCCGACCCAGGTTGATCAGGTGCCGGACTTCCTCGTATTTTTCTTCGATGCCCAAGGCGTCCTCCTCGTCAGGCCGACGCGCCGCGAAGCGCTTCGATCTGCTTCTTCAGTGCCAATTTCCGGCGAAGCAGATCGTCCTGCTCCTCCGCGCTGCAGCTCTGCAACGATCGTTGGATGTCGGTCATCTGCCGTCCGATGCGCGCCGCCCGCATGGTGCTCAGGCAACCGCGCCCGGCCTCCTCCGACACCGGCGGGTGCGGCAGCGCGGCGATGAAGGTCAGCGCGTCGCGCGCCTCGTCGCCGATCTCCGCTCCCACCCGGGGCCAGGTCACCGGTTCACCCGCCCCGTCCAGCCTCTTCACCGCCCGCACGATCTCGCGCACCCGCGCCGAGCCGAGGTCGGCCTCGTCGATCTCGACGAGCAGCGCCCGGCGCACGTCGGCGTCGTCCATCAGGGCGCGCACCAGGCCCGCTTCGGCCTCGCTCTCCGGACGCCGCGACGCCATCGCCTCCGTCGCCCGGCTTCCGACATCCTTCCGCCGCTCCCGCACGGCTTCCTTCAGTTCCTGCAGGACCAGCCGGTCCTCGATCCCGAAGACCGACGCCAGCATCTCCACGTGCGCCGCCCGCCGCACCGGGTTGTCCAGGTGCGCCAGGAACGGCAGGACCTCGTTCAGCGCCTGCACCTTGCCGCGGGCGCTGGCGAGATCCACCCGGCCCG
>DATKFL010000070.1:0-6803 GCA_035511355.1 Dongiaceae bacterium | reverse complement strand
CTCGCTGTCCCACGCCTTCGGCGCCGCGTTCGACAACCCGGATCTGGTCGTCGCCTGTGTTGTGGGGGACGGTGAGGCGGAGACCGGGCCGCTGGCCACCAGCTGGCACGGCCACCGGTTCATCAACCCGGCCCGGGACGGCGCGGTCCTGCCGATCCTGCACCTGAACGGCTGGAAGATCGCCGGGCCGACGGTGCTGGCGCGGCTGCCGCACGCGGAGCTGGACGCGCTCCTGAAGGGATACGGGCACGAGCCGATCTACGTCGAAGGGGACCAGCCGCGCGCGATGCACCGGAAGATGGCGGCGGCGCTCGACCGCGCCGCGGCGACGATTGCGCGCATCCAGAAGGCCGCGCGCGGGGGCGGGCCCGGCCGCGGTGGCGGCGGCCGCCGCGGCTTCACCACCCGCCCGCGCTGGCCGATGATCGTCCTGCGCACTCCGAAAGGCTGGACCGGGCCAAAGCGGGTCGACGGTCGCCGCGTCGAAGGGACCTTCCGCGCCCACCAGGTGCCGATGGGCGACATGGACAAGCCGTCACACGTGCGCTTGCTCGAGCGCTGGATGAAGTCGTACCGACCTCATGAGTTGTTCGACCGCGACGGCCGGCCGGCGCCGGAGATCCTCGCGATCGCCCCGGAGGGGCCGCGGCGGATGAGCGCCAACCCGCACGCCAACGGCGGGCTGCTGCTGCGCGACCTACGTCTCCCCGACTTCCGCGCCTACGCGGTCGCGGTGGAGCGTCCCGGCGCGACCGACGCCGAGGCGACCCGGGTGATGGGCGCGTTCCTCCGCGACACCCTCAAGGCCAACGCCGGCGCGCGCAACTTCCGCCTGTTCGGCCCCGACGAGACGGCGTCGAACCGCTGGACGCCGGTGTTCGAGGCGACCGACCGCTGCTTCACCGAGCCGCGCAACCGCGACGACGAGCATGTCGCGCCCGACGGCCGGGTGATGGAAGTCCTGAGCGAGCATCTCTGCCAGGGGTGGCTCGAGGGGTACCTCCTGACCGGGCGGCACGGCTTCTTCAACTGCTACGAGGCGTTCATCCACGTCGTCGACTCGATGTTCAACCAGCACGCGAAATGGCTGAAGACGACGCGCGGGATTTCCTGGCGGCAGCCGATCGCGTCGCTCAACTACCTCCTGACGTCGCACGTCTGGCGGCAGGACCACAACGGCTTCTCGCACCAGGACCCGGGGTTCATCGACCACGTGGTCAACAAGAACGCCGAGATCATCCGGGTCTACCTGCCGCCCGACGCCAACACGCTGCTGTCGGTGACCGACCACTGCCTCCGGAGTCGCCACTACGTGAACGTCGTGGTCGCCGGCAAGCAGCCGGCGCCGCAATGGCTCGACATGGACGCGGCGGTCGCGCACTGCGAGGCCGGCATCAGCCGCTGGGACTGGGCCTCGACCGACGGCGGCGGCAAGCCGGACGTGGTCCTGGCCTGCTGCGGCGACGTGCCGACGCTCGAGACCCTGGCGGCGGCGGAGATCCTGCGCGAGCGCCTGCCGCGCCTCAAGGTGCGCGTGGTGAACGTCGTCGACCTGATGCGCCTGCAGCCGCCGGGCGAGCATCCGCACGGGCTCGAGGACGACGTCTACGATGCGCTGTTCACAACCGATAGGCCGGTGATCTTCGCCTTCCACGGCTACCCCTGGCTCATCCACCGCCTGGCCTACCGGCGGCGCGGGCACGGCAACCTGCACGTGCGCGGCTATAAAGAGGAAGGGACCACCACCACGCCGTTCGACATGACGGTGTTGAACGATCTGGATCGCTTCCACCTGGTGCAGGATGTCATCGACCGGGTGCCGGGGTTGGCGGCGCGGGCGGGCGAACTGAGCGGCTGGGTCCGCGACCGGCGCGCCGCGCATCGCGAGTTCATCTGCCGGTACGGCGAGGACATGCCGGAGATCCGGAACTGGCGTTTCGGGGGGAGAACGCGGTGAGGCGAGGGCCGGGGAGTCGGGGAGTCGGTGCTGTCGCGGCGGTGCTGGTGCTGTGTGGCGGCGTCGGGATCGCGCGCGCGGCGGAAGCCCCGACGGGGAACGCCGCGGCGCCGATGGCCGGCGCGTCGGACGCGGCCGAGCAGGCCGCGAAGGACGCGAAGCTCAAGCCGGTGCCGCGGGCGCCCGGAGGCCGGCCGCGGCTGGCGCTCGTCCTGAGCGGCGGCGGCGCGCGCGGCGCGGCGCACATCGGCGTCCTCAAAGTGCTCGAAGAGCTGCACGTCAAGCCCGACTTCATCGTCGGCACCAGCATGGGATCGATCGTCGGCGGGCTGTACGCCAGCGGCTATTCGCCGGAGGCGCTCGACAACATCCTCTCGAAGACCGACTGGAACGATCTCTTCGTCGACGCGGTCGAGCGGCGCGACCGGTCGTTCCGGCGCAAGGGGGACGACGCGACCTTCCTGATCCCCGGAAAGCTGCGCTTCAAGAACTGGGTTCCGTACCTGCCGAGGTCGCTGTTCGGCGGCCAGCAGCTGGAGCTCTACCTGCACGGCCTCGAGATCGAGTCGCGCGCGTCGTCCGACTTCAACGACCTGCCGATCCCGTACCGCGCTGTGGCGCTCGACCTTTTGACCGGCGAAGGGGTGGTGCTCGATCACGGCAGCGTCGCCAACGCGATGCGCGCCAGCATGGCGGTGCCCGGCATGTTCGCGCCGGTCGAGATCGACGGCCGGACCCTGGTCGACGGCGGCGCCGCGGCCAACCTGCCGATCGGCATCGCGCAGGCGCTCGGCGCCGACGCGGTGATCGCGGTCGACATCACCAGCCCCCTGGTCGGCGCCGAGTCGATCCAGTCGTTCTTCTCGGTCATCTCGCAATGGACGTCGTTCGCGACGGTCGCCAACCGGATCGAGGACATCAAGCGGCTCAGGCCGGGCGACGTGCTGATCACCCCCGCGCTGGGCGACATGGGATTCATCGACTTCAAGAAGGCCTCCGACGCGATCGCGCTGGGCGAGAAGGCGGCGCGCGAGGCGGCCGGCACCCTGAAGCGGTTCGCGGTCTCCGACGCGGAGTGGGCGGAGTTCGAGAAGCGGCATCGTCTCCGCCCCGACGAGCAGCTGATCGTCGACGAGGTCAAGATCGACAACCGCTCCTGGGTCGACACGCGCGTGCTGGAGAGCCGCCTCAAGGTCACGACCGGCAAGCCGTTCGACCAGAAGACCTTCGACGCCAGCGTGATGCACGCCTACGGTCTCGACTACTTCGGCCTGATGAGCGACAAGTACGAGACCATCGACGGCAAGGGCGTGCTGTCGCTGGACGTGCCGGAGAAGCCGTACAGCAAGAACTCCCTGCAGTTCGGCGCCTCGTTCCGCGACGACTTCAGCGGCGACGCCAACTACACCTTCGCGCTCCGGCACCTCCTGATCGCGGCCAACCGGCGCGGCGGGGAATGGGAGAACGTCGGCCAGATCGGGCAGTCGCGCCTCTTCCGCTCGTCGTTCTACCAGCCGCTCGACTACGCCATGCGCTGGTTCGTCTCGCCGAGCGCCGAGACCTCGCAGGAGACCTTCCTGCTCTGGGAGAACGGCGACCCGGTGAGCGAAGGGGTCTCCGAATCGAACTTCGGCACCCTCGCGGTGGGGCGGGTCTGGAGCGACTGGGGGGAGCTGCGCGTCGGGGCCTTCTACAACCACAGCAGCGGCAGCGTCCTGATCGGCGACCCGTCGCTCATCACCGACGAAAGCGACGAGCACGACGGCGGCATCCAGTACGGCTTCAAGGTCGACACCCGCGATTCGGTCGTCTTCCCGGAGCGCGGCGTGACGGTGAACTCCTGGTACCGCGACTCGCACGAGTCGATGGGAGCCGACGCGCCACGGCAGCTGGTGCACCTCGAAGCCGACATCGCCATGACCTTCGGCCGGGTGACCATCGTGCCGGCGATCAAGGGGCAGTCGCTGGTGCAGGGGCCGCTGTCGTTCGAGTCGTCGTGCGAGCTGGGGGGCTTCCTCAACCTCTCGGGGCTCGGCACCGGCGAGCTGCGCGGCGAGCGCTGCGTGCTCGGCCGCACCACGGCCTACGTGCAGCTCTCGCACATCGACCTCGGGCCGCTGTCGACGGCGGTCTACGGCGGGCTGTCGCTCGAGGCGGGCAACATCTATTTCCGTGACGGCGAGAAGGTCACCTGGGACTCGCTCCGGACCGGCGGGTCGCTCTTCGTCGGCGCCAAGACGCCGATCGGCCCGGCGTTCGTCGCCTGGGGCACGACCGACGAGGGCGACCACCGGCTCTACTTCGTGATCGGGGATCGGTTCTGATGATCCGCGCCGCGGCGTCTGGCGCCGGGCCGGCGGGAGCCACCGGGTCGCGGCAGCCGGTGCTGTTCGTCTCGCACGGCGCGCCGACGCTGGCGATGGAGCCGGGCCCGACCGCCGGGTTCCTGCGCGATCTCGGGGCGGCGCTCCGCGCGCCGTCGGGGCCGTCGCCGTCAGGGTCGTCGCCGGCGGCGCCGCCGCGCGCGGTGCTCTGCTTCTCCGCGCACTGGGAGAGCGCCGGACCGCGAGTGACCCTCACGGCGCAGCCGGAGACCATCCACGACTTCTACGGCTTTCCCGAGGCGCTCTACCGGGAGCGGCATCCGGCGCCGGGCGATCCGGCGCTGGCGGAGCGCGCCCTGGGGTTGCTGCGCGGCGCTGGCATCGAGGTGACCGGCGACTCGCGGCGCGGCCTCGACCATGGCGCCTGGGTGCCGATGAAGCTGATCGACCCGGCGGCGTCGATCCCGATCGTGCAGGTGGCGGTCTCCAGCATGCGCGACGCCGGATTCCAGTTCGACGTCGGCCGCGCGCTCGCGCCGTTGCGTGACGATGGTGTGCTGATCCTCGGGAGCGGTGGCGCCACCCACAACCTGGGCGAGTTCGGCCGGCACGACTATGACTCCGAGCCGGTCGCCTGGGCGCGCGCCTTCGACGACTGGCTGCGCGAGGCGATCGAGGCCGGGCGCAGCGAGGACCTCCTGGCCTGGGAGGAGCGCGCCCCCGATCCGCGCCGCAACCACCCGACGCACGAGCACTTCCTGCCGCTCATCGCCGCGCTCGGCGCGGCGGTCGGGTCGGGGACGCCGCGCGGGCGACGGCTGCACGCCGGCTTCACCTACGGCGTCCTGTCGATGGCGGCGTTCGCCTGGGGCGACTGATCTCCGGCGACCGCGCAGCCTCGCGTCTGCGCGCCGGAGCGCAGGCGCACCCGAGCGCCGCGGTGCGGACCTGGAATACACTCCGCCGCGCCCGGCCCGCTCGGTCGGGGGAGGATTCGCAATGACCAAGACGATCGGCAGGGGATGGGTCGCGGGGGTGCTGGCTCTCGCGGCGGTTGTGGTGGCGGCGCCGGCACAGGCCGAACCGGGCGGCACCGGGACGCCGGCGGAGATGGTGGCCACCTACCAGACGCTCGCCGATGCGATCCTGGCGGTCAAGGCGACCGAGGCGAACCTGGTGCGCACCATGCTGGGCGCGGCCTACGCGCATGCGCAGATGGAGCTGACGCGCGCCAGGACGGCGATCGGCGCGAAGGACATGAAGACTGCGAGCGCGGCCGTCGAGAGCCTGGCGGCGCGGGTCGGGCAGCTCGGCTCCGAGGGCGACAACGCCATCGGCGCGGTGCGCAAGCGCCTGCTCGAAGGCGGGCACCATCACAACTCCGAAGGCGAGAAGCAGGGAATCTACGACGAAGGGTACGTGGTCGTGACCCGCGCCGCGAAGAAGTCCTTCCTCGACGCGTCGAAGGCGATCGGCCAGATGGCGCAGGCGCCGCAGGCCGCCGCGCTGGAGGCCGAGTGGGCGAAGGTGCAGGCCGCCTGGGGCACTCTCCAGCCCGCCAAGTAGCCGCCACGCGGGCGCTCGCGGCGGCGCTCCTGGCCGCGGGCGCATTCGCCGCCGGCCTCGCCTGCGCGCACGCGCCGGCGCCGGGTCCCGCGGCCGCGGCGGCCGCCGCTTCGCCGATCGATCCCGGGGCGCACTTCCGCTTCGTCGACGTCGCCGCCGACGCGGGTCTGGCCCGCGTCTACCTCGCGGGGCGGCCCGGCAAGGACCACCTCCTCGACTCCGCCGGATCGGGAGTCGCCTTCCTCGACTACGACCGCGACGGACGGCTCGACATCTTCCTGCCGAACGGCTGGCGGCTCGACGGCGATCGGATCGTCGAGCGCGGCCGCGCCGCGCTCTACCGCGGCCGGCCCGACGGCCGCTTCGACGACGTCACCGACGCGGCGGGGGTCGGCGGCGAAGGGGTCTGGGGGGGCGGCGCGGCGGCGGCCGACTTCGACGGCGACGGCTGGACCGATCTCCTGCTCACCGGCTTCGGGCCGATCGTCCTGTACCGCAACCGCGGCGACGGCCGCTTCGAGAACGTCGCGCCGCGTCTCGGGCTCGACGCGTCGGGCTGGAACACCGCGGCCTCCTGGTTCGACGCCGACGGCGACGGCGATCTCGATCTCTACGTCGCCGCCTACATTGATTGCACGCTCGCCGACATCCTGAAAGCGCGGCCGACGCTCAACTGGAAGGGCGTCGAGAAGGTGGCGTTCGGGCCGTTCGGAATGACCGGCGCGCCGGATCACTTCTTCCGGCAGGAGGCCGGGCGGTTCGTCGACGCCACCGCCGCGAGCGGTTTCGCCGACCTCGCGCTCGGGTTCGGCTTCGCGACCCGCACCGGCGACTTCGACGGTGACGGCGACCTCGACCTGTACGTCGCCAACGACTCCGATCCGAACTACCTGTACCTGAACGACGGCACCGGGCATTTCCACGAGGCGGGGACCACGTCGCTGTCCGCGTTCGAC
>DATKFL010000069.1:0-3320 GCA_035511355.1 Dongiaceae bacterium | reverse complement strand
TCGCGGCGGTGATCGGTGCCGCCGGCGTCGCCGGCGGCGGCCGGGTCGAGGGTCACGCGGCGACCGTCGGCGCTGAACTTTCCGGTCAGCGGCGGTCGGCTGGCGGCCGCGGCGACCGAGGGCACCTCTTTCTTCTGCCCGCCGCGGGTGAAGGAGCCGTGCGCCTCGACGACCTTGAAGCCGAAGGGTGTGACCCCGTCGGCCCCGCGGTCCTTCAGTTCGAGCAGACCGGTGTACTCGATCTGCTGCTGCATGCCGCTCGCCATCGACTGCACCAGCGGCGCGAGCCCGGGCGGCAGGCTCGATGGGTCGACCACCATGTCGAGCGTCATGCTGGCGGCCTGCTGGTATCCGGTTCCCGGCTTGAGTCCGTACCGCAGCAGCACGCCCGACCCGGCGGCACCGGCGTCGGGAATCGGCCAGGCGGCGACCAGGGTCGCCAGGGCGGCGACGAGCAGCGGACCGCGATCGGGGCGCAGGCGGCGGATGGCGACGTGGCGTCGGGGAATTTTCATGGGCGGCAAGGCTAGACCACGCCGGAAGCGGGGTCAAGGAAGCCGTCCTCCAGGCGCTCCGCGCCGAACGGTTGGCCGAGCAGGGTCCGGCGCAGCACCGCGCGGACGCCGCGCCGGACCCGCAGCCAGGTGTGCGCCGTGCCGGCGGCGAGACCGAGCGCCATGCCGCCGCCCGGCGGGAGGCCGGCGTACGCCGCCGCCGCGGTGCCGATCGCGATGGCGGCGAACAGTCCCGCCGCCGCGAAGAAGGCGTCGCGCCGCAGGTCGAAGTAATAAAGAAGGATGAGCCCCAGGAGGGCCAGCGCCTGCAGACCCGCGCCCAGGAGGAGCAGCCGGAAGGGAAGGAGGGCGCTGGCGGGGAGATCGAGCCAGGCGAGACAGGCCCCGGCAGCGGCCTGCATGAAAAGCGTCACGCCGGCCTGCACCTCGACGGCACCGCGAAGGAGTCGCCGGCACTCGCGTTCGAGCCCCCGGACTCCGACGTTGAGATCGGCGAGCGGCGCGCCCCCCTCGAGCATCGCGAAGAAGGCGCGGAAACGGCGATGGAAGGCGGTCTCCACCTCGACGAAAATCCAGGCGAGGCAGGGGATGGTCGACAGCCAGGCGAGGGTCGACACGGAGGCATGGATCTCCCGGGCCTCCGGTCGCGCGAGCAGGCTGGTGAGGATCTTGTCGACCCACAGCGAGGCATTGAAAGCGATGCCGGCGGCGGCCAGGAAGGCGTATTCGCGGAAGGCGGGGTGGAGCGCGGCCCCCCCGTCGTCGCCCTCCGGGAGCACCTTGAGGATCCCGGCGATCAGCAGGGCCAGGGCGAGTCCCTGGCCGGTGATCAGGGCGAAGAGGTACCCGGGAACGCCGTGGCCGAAGAGGGCGACGCCCGCCGGGGCCAGGATCAGGCCGGCCGCGGCGCCGGTGCAGACCGAGCCGAGCACGCGCGTCGGCGAACAGAGGCCGTTGCCGACCGACAAGGCGGTCCATTGCGCGGCGGCGGTCGCCGCGAGCGCCCCGCCCGACAGCACGCTCGCCATCGGAAGACCGAGCAGAAGGAGCGCCCCGCCGGCGCCGCAGGCGCCGAAAACCGCGACCAGGGCGAGCCCGCGGCAGAGCGGACCGGCGATCGCCCGGAACCTTCCCTCGTAGAGCCGATCGGCGGTGTGCCGGGCGATGACCACCTGGAACGGTCCGTCGACCAGGAGCGCCACCGAGTAGGCGATCGTCACCACGGTCTCGGCGGCGGCGTACCCGGCCGCGTTCCGGCCCAGGAGGATCGGGAGCGCCACCAGGACCGCGGTCGTCAGGGCCCATGGGAGCGCCATCACCGCCGCGCCGGTGGCGTAGGCCGCGACCGCTCCCGAGAGCGTTCCGCGGTCGATCAGGCGCTCGAGGCGCCAGCCGATTCCAGCCATTCCCGCCGTGAGTAGAGAGCCCGGTAACGCGCGAAGCAGTCGTCGCGTCGATAGAAGGTCCCGACCCGGCGACGACCTGCGATTCCCATCCGTCGCCGGAGCGCCGGGTCGCGCGCCAGCGAGAGCATGGCGGCGGCGGTCTCGGTCGGGGCGGCGAGGCGGGTCACGATCCCGCTCGGCCCCAGCCGGCGGTCGCTCTCGTCGCGTCCTTCGAGCAGCTCGCGACAGGCGCCGACCTCGCTGGCCACGACCGGCACGCCGGCGGCATTGGCCTCCAGGATGACCAGCGGCTGCCCTTCGCTGAAGGAGGTCAGGACCAGCACGTCGATCTCCGGGTAGATCGCCTCGAGCGGCCGCGGCCCTTCGAACCGGATCTCGCGGGTGCGCCCGCGATCGGCGACCAGCCGGCGACACCGGCCCACGTAAGCGGGGTCCTCGTCCAGCGGCCCGATGATCCGCACCTCGAGGGCCACCTCGCGCAACGCCAGGTCGCAGGCGAGGATGAAGGTGACGACGTCCTTGATCGGCACGACGCGCCCCACGAATCCGATCCGCACCGGCCGGCGATCGGCGACGCGAAACGCGGCCGACGACGCCAGGGCCCCGAAGCGGGCGGCGTCGACGCCGTTCGGGATGATCAGGGTCTTTTCGGCGGGCGCCCCGCCGGCGATCTGCCGCTCGCGACTGACTTCGCTGAGGGAGATGATGCGCGAGGCGCAGGCGTAGGCGCAGCGCGCCAGGGAGCGGAAATGCCGGCCCCAGGTACGGCGCAAGGCCGCCGCCGTCGCCTCGTCGGCATGGTCGCCCCCCGCGGCGCCGCGCAGCCACAATGACCGGCTCAGCTCCATGCTGCGCTCGCGCGTGTAGATGCCATGCTCGGTCAGGAGAAGCGGTCGCGCGGTCCTGCGGCTCCAGACTGCGGCGAGGGTGCCGGCGTAGCCGGTGCAGAGCGCGTGGTACATCGCCGCGGCCGGCGGCGGGGCGGCGAGGAGCCGCACCAGCGGCAGGTGCATCGATCGGAAGTGCCAGAAGTAGTGCAGGAACGAGGCCTCGGGCGCCAGCCGGTCGCAGGTTTCGAGGGTCAGCGCGAAGGACGACCGGCCGTGCAGGAATTCCGCCACCGGGAGATCCCCCGACGCCAGATCGTCGAGCAGGGAGGCGTCGACCTGCTCCTCGAGAAGAAGCCGCCGGAGCGCCGCGAGGACCCTTGAGGGTCGGGCAGCGCCGTCGTGCCGGCGGCGCGCGGCGCGGGCCGCGCGGCGCAGGGCGGCCCGATCGTCGGCATCCGCGCGCGGGTCGCGGCAGTGGAGATCGACCAGAGCGGTCACGTTCGGCGGCAGCGGGTAGCGACGATCGGGCAGGGCGCCGCGCTCCGGCCCGACGTGCGCCACCACGAAGC
>DATKFL010000068.1:0-8049 GCA_035511355.1 Dongiaceae bacterium | reverse complement strand
GCCCCGGCCGCCAGCACGAAGACCATCGCCACGATCGCCGCCAGGGTCTCGGCGAAGACGGTCACCCGGTCGAGGAGATTGCGTCGCAGTCCCACGCGGCGCACCTCCCAGACGGCGTCGAGCGCGCCCCGGAGGCGCATGAAGAACGAGGAGGCGAAGTGCAGCATGAGCGCCAGGCCGACGAAGGTGCCGCCGGCGCTCCATCGCGAGCCCGCGACCAGGTCGAGGACCGCCGACACCGCCTCGTCGGCCCCTGCACCGGCGAAGCGGGTCACCGCCTCGGCGAGGGCGCGGCGCGCCATCTCCTGCCCGAGGAGGGGCCCTGCGATCGACAGCAGCATCAGGAGCATCGGCGCGAGCGCCAGGAGGGCGTGAAACGCGAGCGCCGCCGCGAACAGCGAGATCCGCGGCGCGGCCCAGCGCGTCGCCGCGGTGGCCAGCACGCGCGCCCAGCGACGTCGCAGCGGGACAGGTTCCACAGCGCATATAATCCGCGATCTACGGTTCAGGGGGGTGTCATGAGATTCCAACGGCAGTGGATCGGGGCGATCTGTGTCAGCGCGACGCTCCTGCCGGCCTGCGAGAAGCCGGCGGCTCCGGTCATGCCGCCTCTCGAACTGCCGGTCATGAAGGTCATCGAGCGTGACACGCCGGTCACGACCGAAAGGGTCGGCCAGCTCTACGGCGCCGAGGACATCGAGATCCGGGCGCGGGTCGCGGGCTTCCTCGAAGGAATCCACTTCAAGGAAGGGGCCCGGGTGAAGAAGGGGGACCTCCTCTACACCATCGACCCGCGCGAACAGCAGGCGCAGGTGGCGCGCGCCGAGGGCGACCTCGCCTCCGCCCGCACCCGCCTCGTGAAGGCCGAGACCGACGTCACCCGTTACCGCCCGCTCGCCGAGATGAAGGCGGTGAGCCAGGCCGATCTCGATGCGGCGGTGGCCGAAGAGGGGGCGGCGAAGGGGCAGGTCGAGGCGGAGGAGGCGTCGGTGCGCTTCGCCCGGCTGGGCCTCGGCTACACCCGGATCAGCGCGCCGATCGACGGGCTGATCGGCATGACCCAGGCGAAGGTCGGCGACTACGTCGGGCAGTTCCCCAACCCGATCGTGCTCAACACGGTGTCGAACACCGACTCGATGCAGGCGCGCTTCTCGATCACCGAGCGCGACTACCTCGACCTGGTGCGCCGCTTCGGGGTGAAGAGCCAGGACGCGCCGCAACCCCAGGCAATCGAACTGCTGCTCGCCGACGGGTCGGTCTATCCGCTCAAGGGGAAGCTCGATTTCGCCGACCGGCAGGTCGACGCCTCGACCGGGACGCTCAGGCTGCAGGCCTCGTTCCCGAACCCCGACAAGGTGCTGCGCCCCGGCCAGTACGCGCGCGTGCGGGTGGTGATCGAGATGAAGAAGGGGGCGCTCCTGGTGCCGCAGCGCGCCGTGCAGGAGCTGCAGGGGCAGATGATGATCTCGGTGGTCGGGCCCGACGACACGGTCGAGACCCGCGCCCTGCAGCTCGGGCCGCGCATCGGCGGCCTGGTGATGGTCGAGAGCGGCCTCAGGCCCGGCGACCGCGTCATCCTCGAAGGGGCGCAGAAGGTGCGGCCGGGCGCCAAGGTGGTGCCGAAGGAAGTCCCGCCGCCGGAGGATCCGGCGGCGCCCGGCGCCGCCGCGCCGGCGGCCTGACGCATGGCGAAGTTCTTCGTCAACCGGCCGATCGTGGCGATGGTGATCTCCATCGTCATCGTGCTGCTCGGCGTGGTGGCGCTCACCCGCCTGCCGGTGGCGCAGTACCCCGACATCGTCCCGCCGATGATCCAGATCACCACCACCTACGTCGGTGCCAGCGCGGTCGACGTCGAGCAGACGGTGGCGACGCCGATCGAACAACAAGTGAACGGCGTCGACAACTCGATCTACGTCAAGTCGATCAACGCCAACGACGGCACCCTGACGATGCGGGTGTCGTTCGAGGTCGGCACCGACCTCGACATCGCCAACGTGCTGACCCAGAACCGCCTGTCGCAGGCGACCGCCAGCCTGCCGACTTCGGTGAAGAACTACGGAGTGACGGTCAAGAAGTCGCTCGCCTTCCCGTTGATGCTGGTGTCGCTCAAGTCGCCACACGGCACCTACGACAGCAACTTCCTCAGCAACTACGCCGCGATCAACATCAACGACGCGCTGGCGCGCATCCGCGGCGTCGGGCAGGTGAACCTGTTCGGCGGCAGCGACTACGCGATGCGCGTCTGGATCAATCCCGATCGGCTGGCGTCGCTCGGCCTCGGCATCCCCGACATCGTCAACGCCATCCAGGCGCAGAACGTGGTCACCCCGGCCGGGCAGCTCGGCGGCCAGCCGGCGCCGCCGGGGACCGACTTCACCTACATCGTCAAGACCCAGGGACGGCTCCTGACCGCCGAGGAGTTCGGCGCCATCGTCCTGCGCACCAACCCGAACGGCTCGCAGGTCCGGATCAGCGACGTGGCGCGCACCGAGCTGGGCGCCCTCCTGTACACCGCCCGCGGTCGGCTGGACGGCAAGCCGGCGGCGAACATCGCCATCTACCAGGCGCCGGGGTCGAACGCCCTTCAGGTTTCGGATGCGATCAAGGCGACCATGGCCGAGGCGGCGGCGCGCTTCCCGCAGGACCTCGACTACACGATCTCGCTCGACACGACCCTGCCGGTGCGCGCCGGGATCGAGGAGATCATCCACACCCTCTTCGAGGCGGTCTTCCTGGTCCTGATCGTCGTCTTCGTCTTCCTGCAGAACTGGCGCGCCACGCTCATCCCGCTGATGACCGTGCCGGTGTCGCTCATCGGCACCTTCATGGCCTTCCCGCTCCTGGGGTTCTCGATCAACGTCCTGTCGCTCCTGGGCCTCGTGCTCGCGATCGGCATCGTGGTCGACGACGCCATCGTCGTGGTCGAGGCGGTGATGCACCACATCGAGCACGGCCTGAGCCCGAAGGAGGCGACCCTCAAGGCGATGGAGGAGGTCTCCGGCCCGGTCGTGGCGATCGCGCTGATCCTGAGCGCGGTCTTCGTGCCGGTCGCCTTCATCAGCGGCATCACCGGCCGGCTGTACCAGCAGTTCGCCATCACCATCGCCATCTCGGTGCTGCTGTCGGCGTTCAACGCGCTGACCTTGAGCCCGGCCCTGAGCGCGCTGCTCCTCAAACCGAAAGCGGAATCGAAGTCGTTCCTCGATCCGTTCTACGGCTGGTTCAACCGGATGTTCGAGAAGTTCACCGGCGGCTACGTCGGGCTGACCGGCTTCATGGTGCGCCGCATGGTGCGGAGCCTGGCGATCGTCGCGCTGCTCATCGTCGCGACCGTGCTCCTCGCCGGACGGATCCCCGGGGGATTCGTGCCGGAGGAGGACGAGGGGTACATCCTGGTGAACGTGCAGCTCCCGGACGCGGCGTCGCTCGACCGCACCGACGAGGTCTGCAAGCGGGTCGAGGCGATCCTGGCGAAGACCGAGGGGATCGCCTCCTACACGACGGTCACCGGCTACAGCATGCTGACCTCGGCGTTCGCCTCGAACAACGCCTTCTTCTTCGTGCAGCTCAAGCCGTGGGAGGAGCGCAAGGCCGCCGCCGAGCACTCGAAGGCGATCATGGCGACCCTGAACGGGGAGTTCGCCATGACCCTTCCCGAGGCGACGGTGTTCGCCTTCGGGCCGCCGGCGATCCCCGGTCTCGGCACCGGCGCCGGGTTCACCTTCGTGCTGCAGGATCGCTCAGGACAGAGCCCGCAGGCGCTCGCGGACGAAGCGCAGAAGTTCGTCACGGCGGCGTCGAAGCGGCCGGAGATCGGCCGGATCTTCACCACCTACCGCGCCAGCGTTCCCCAGATCTGTGCCGAGGTGGACCGCGACAAGGTCCTCAAGCAGGGGGTCAGCATCAGCGACCTGAACACCACCCTCGGCGCCTACCTGGGTGGAGCGTACGTCAACGACTTCAACCGCTTCGGCCGGGTCTACAAGGTCTTCGTGCAGTCGGAGCCGGAGTTCCGGGTGCGCCCCGAGGATCTCTCCCTCTTCCACGTGCGCAACGCCTCGGGGCAGATGGTGCCGCTCTCGACGCTGGTCAGCACCTCGAGCGCCTCCGGTCCCGAGTACACCAACCGCTTCAACCTGTTCCGCTCCGCCGACCTGGGCGGCATGCCGGCGCCGGGCTACTCGTCGACCCAGGCGCTCGCGGCGCTGGAGGAGACCGCGCGCGAGACCCTGTCACCCGGATTCGGCTACGACTGGGCCGACATGTCGTACCAGGAGAAGAAGGCGGCCGGCTCGAGCGCCGTGGTGTTCGCGTTCGCCATCTTCCTGGTCTTCCTGATCCTGGCGGCGCAGTACGAGTCCTGGTCGCTGCCGTTCTCGGTCCTCCTCGGAACGCCGTTCGCGGCGTTCGGCGCCTTCCTCGGTCTCTGGCTGGCGCGTTTCGGCAGCGAGTCGTACGTCAACAACGTCTTCGCGCAGATCGGCCTGGTGATGCTGATCGGGCTGGCGGCGAAGAACGCCATCCTGATCGTCGAGTTCGCCCGCGCAAAAATGCACGAGGGAATGCCGATCATCGAGGCGGCGCTCGAAGGCGCCAAGTTGCGGTTCCGACCGATCCTGATGACCGCCTTCGCCTTCATTCTCGGCGTGGTGCCGCTGCTCACCGCGTCGGGCGCCGGCGCCGAAGGGCGCAAGGTGATGGGGATGGCGGTGTTCGCCGGCATGCTGGTCGCCACGATTGTCGGGGTCGTCCTGATCCCGGTGTTGTTCAGCTTCGTCGAGAAGATCACCGGCGGCGGCAAACACGCGCCCAAGCCGGGCGGTGCGAGCCCCCCGGTCGGCGGGCACGCGGCGGGGCCGGCGCCCGCTGCCGCGGGAGGGCACTGACATGCGCCGCCTGCTGATGCTTCCGGCGGCCGCGCTGCTCGCGGGCTCGTTCGCGTGCAAGCTCGGCCCCGACTACCACCCGCCCGACATGACCCTGCCGCCGGAATGGCGCCAGCCGGCGGCCGCCGCGCCGGCGTCGGGCGCCGACCTCGCCTGGTGGGATTTGTTCGAGGACGAGACCCTGCGCACGCTGATCCGCACGGCCCTCGAGCAGAACAAGGACCTCGGGATCGCCGCCGCGCGCATCGACGAGGCGCGGGCGCGGTACGGATTCACCCGCGCCGATCAGTTCCCGGTGGTGAACCTCGGCATCGACGCGAGTCGCGGCCGGACGAGCGAGCAGCTGCCCCCGGGGACCGGTGACACCGGCAACATCTTCGTCGGCCGGGTCGAGGCGTTCTACGAGGTCGACCTGTGGGGCAAGTATCGCCGCGCCACCGAGGCGGCGCGCGCCGAGATCATGGGCAGCCTGATGGCGCGGCAGACGATCGTGCTGACCCTGGTCGGCGACCTGGCGGCGTCGTATTTCACCCTGCTCGACCTCGACAACCAGCTGGCGATCTCCCGCTCGACCCTCGAGGCGCGCCGCGAGTCGCTGCGCATCATCCAGGCGCGCTTCGACAAGGGAGTGGTCTCGGCGCTCGACGTGCACCAGGCCGAAATCCAGGAGACGGTCGCCGAGGCGGCGATCCCGACCTTCGAGCGGTTGATCGTCGAGACCGAGGACCGCATTCACATCCTCCTGGGGCAGTTTCCGGGTGACGTGGTGCGCGGCCGCCCGCTGGTCGAGCAGGTCCTGCCGCCCGACATACCGGCAGGCCTGACCTCCGAGGTCCTGCGCCGCCGCCCCGACGTGCAGGCCTCCGAGCTGGCGCTGATCGCGGCCAACGCCCGCATCGGCGTGGCCGAAGCGCAGCGCTTCCCGCTGATCGGCCTGACCGCCACGGCGGGCGCCGCGAGCGACGACCTGTCGCGCATCACCGACGGCGGCGCCGGCCTCTGGAGCATCGGCGCCACGCTGCTGCAGCCGCTGTTCAACTTCGGAAAGAACAAGCGCCGCGTGGAGATCGCCCGAGCGCAGACCGAGCAGGCGCTCCTGGGGTACGAAGCGTCGGTGCAGCAGGCGTTCCGCGAGGTCGCGGATGCCCTGGTGGCGGTGCGCACCTCGCGCGAGCGGGCCGCCGTGCTGGAGCGGCAGGTGATCGCGGCGCGCGCCGCGCTCACGCTGTCGCAGGCGCGCTATGATCAAGGCGTGACGTCGTACCTCGAGGTCCTGATCCAGCAGACCACCGCCTTCGACGCCGAGTTGAACGCGTCGCTGGCCCGCGAAGATCGGCTGGTGTCGATCGTCCGTCTCTACAGCGCGCTCGGCGGCGGGTGGATCGATCCCGCGACCGGCGCGCCATCGCAGTAGGCCGGGAAGTCCAGCGAGGAGGAACGGAAAGCATGCGGATCGTGATGCCGGAAGGCTGGAAGACGGTCGCCGTCCTGGCGATCGCGATGGCTCCGATCGCGGGCTGCTCGGCCCCCAAGCGCCTGCCTGCCGTGCCCAAGGCGCTGCAGGCGCGCGCCGAGGTGCCTGGACTTCCGGGAGTGCGCTACCGGGCAGGTCACCTGGACAAGCTCCTCGCGGACGCGAAGGAATCGTTCGAGCGCGAGCAGGCGGCGCTCGCAGCGACCGGGCAGACCGGCCCGCTCCCGCCGGTGCACTTCCTCGCGATCTCGGGCGGCGGCGACAACGGTGCCTTCGGCGCGGGGCTCCTGAACGGCTGGACCGCCTCCGGGAATCGGCCCATCTTCAAGCTGGTCACGGGGGTCAGCACCGGGGGCCTGATCGCGCCGTTCGCCTTCCTCGGATCGTCGCGCGACGCCACCCTCAAGGAGATGTACACCAGCATCAAGCAGGTGGACATCATGGAGAAGCGCTACTTCCTGGCGGCGCTGACCGACGACGCGATGGCCGACAACCGGCCGCTCTGGCGCCAGCTCGAGAAGCAGGTCAACCGCCAGATGCTCGACGAGATCGCCGCCGAGTACGCCAAGGGGCGGATCCTGCTGGTCGGGACCACCGACCTCGACGCCCGGCAGGGGGTGATCTGGAACCTGACGAAAATCGCCGAGAGCCGCGATCCGCGCGCGCTCGATCTGTTCCGCAAGATCATGATCGCCTCGGCGGCAATCCCGGGGGCCTTCCCGCCGACCATGATCGAGGTGGAAGTGGACGGGAAGCGTTACGAGGAGATGCACGTGGACGGCGGCTGCACGGCGCAGGTCTTCGTCTATCCACCGTCGGTCAACCTGGCGAAGCTGTCGCGCGAGCAGGGAATCGTGCGGGACCGCCACCTGTACATCATCCGCAACGCGCGGCTCGACCCCGACTGGTCCGACGTCGAGCGGCGCACCCTCACCATCGCGCAGCGCGCGGTCGGTTCGCTCATCCAGACGCAGGGGATGGGGGATCTCTACCGCATCTTCGCCACCACGCGCCGCGATGGCGTCGACTTCAACCTGGCGCGCATCCCCGACTCCTTCGACGCGCCGCACCGCGAGGAGTTCGACACCGATTACATGAAGGCGTTGTACGACCTGGCGTTCAGCGCCGCGGCCCGCGGCTACTCGTGGGAGAAGGTGCCGCCGCACTTCGAGGATGAGGCGGAGGCGCCGGTTCCGGAGGCGGCGCCGGCGCCGGCGGGGAAGCCGGCGGGAGCTTCATGAACTCGAGCGCCCGCGCTTCCAGGTAGCCGTAGAACGGATTGAAGCGGAGCCGCACCAGCAGCGCCGTCGGCACCGCCAGAAGACCGTTCTCCCCCAGCAGCTCCACCCTCCCGAGGTAGACCCGGGTAGGGTGCTCCGGACGGGTCGCGCCGTACACCGGGTCGTCCGGCGGCACCGGCAGCGCCAGGTGTGAGAGCGAGAAGATCCCGGCCGGCCATTCGAGGCCGGTCGCCTCGTCGACGACTTCCGGCTGCAGCGCCGCGCGGCGGCGCGCGACGAGGGCGATGCTGTCCGGACCGGCGTTGGTCAAGAGTGTCACGTCGAACGGCAGGGCGGGCTCGGTCAGCAGCCGCTCCGCCGGAATGCGCGCGCCCGGCAGGAGGAGCGGCTCGGCCTCGGCGCGCCGGTTGACGTCGAAGGCCACGAGCGCGTGCCCCTCCGGCGC
>DATKFL010000067.1:0-2410 GCA_035511355.1 Dongiaceae bacterium | reverse complement strand
GCCACGCGGGGCGCGCGGTGACCCGCGCGACCAGCATCGATCGGCGTGCGGTGATCATCGGCGGCCGGCCGGTGGCGCTGCAGCCGCCGGGGCGGCTCCTGATCCTGGCGTGCGGCAAGGCGGCGGCGCCGATGCAGGAAGCGCTGGTGCAGCGCCTGCGCGACGCCGGTTTCCGCCGACCGGTGCAGGCGCTCGTCGTCGCGCCGGCGTCGCCGGCTCCCGGGAAGGGGAAGGGTCCGGTGGCGCGCGTGCGCACCCCCGCACCGGCCGCCCCGCGCAGCGGCGCCCGTTCGGCGGCGGCGGCTGCTGCGGCCGCCGCGGCGGCGATCCCCGCCGCGCCGCTCAAGGGACTCAAGGTGACGCGCCTCTCCGCCGAGCACCCGGTTCCCGGTCGCAACTCGTTCCGCGCCGGGCGCGCGGCGCTCCGGTTCATGGGAGGCGCGCGCGCCGGCGACGACGTGGTGGCGCTGGTCTCCGGCGGCGGCTCGGCGCTCCTCGCGGCGCCCCTGACCCCGTTCATGAGCCCGGCGGAGAAGGCGAGACTGCACCGGCTGCTGATCATCTCGGGCGCGCCGATCGGCGCGATCAACGCCGTGCGCCGGCATCTCTCGGCGGTGAAGGGCGGACGGCTGGCGCTCGCGGCGGCGCGCGCCCGCTCGCTGACCTCGATGATCCTGTGCGACGTCGACCCGGATCGCTACGAGGAGGTCGCCTCGGGGCCGACCGTTCCCGATCGGACGACGCTCGACGACATGGTGTCGGTCATCGATCACTACGGTCTGGCGCCGGCGCTTCCCGATCGGGTGCTGGTGGCGCTGCGCGCCGGACGGATCCCGGAGACCCCGAAGGCGCGCGACGCCGCGTTCCGGCGGGCGCGCGCCCTGATGCTGCTGTCGAACGCCGACCTGCGGCAGACGGCGGTGCGCGCCGGGTTGACCCGCGGCCTCGCCGCCGAGGCGATGCCGAACGAGATCACCACCCCGGTCGAGGAGGCGGTCGAGCTGGTGGCGCGCGCCATCGAGGGGGCGCCGACCGGGTTGCGTCTCCTGGTGCTCGGCGGCGAGGCGCGCACCTCGCCCGGGGCGCCCGGCGCCGGCGGGCGGGCGCAGGAGTTCGCCCTTCGCCTGGCGCTCCGGATGCGCAACCTGTCGATGCGGGGCTGGGCTTTCCTTGCCGCCGGCAGCGACGGCATCGACGGCTGGTCCCCGGCGGCCGGCGCGTTCGTCGATTCCGGCACGCTCCAGCGCGCCGCCGCCCTCGGGCTCGATCCGGAGCGGGCGCTGGCGCGCGCCGAGACCTGGCGGCTCTTCCACCGCCTCGGCGATGACCTGGTCACCGGGCCGACCGGCACGAACGTCCGGGATCTCTACCTGCTGCTCACCGGCCTGCCGCGTCCCGGCGGGCGCTGATCAGCGGGTCGCGACGTCGGCGACGGTGGCGGCCAGAATCAGGAAGGCGATCAGGCCGTTGATCGTGAAGAAGGCCTGATCGATCCGGCTCAGATCGTCGGCGCGCACCAGGCGATGCTCCCACGCCAAGAGCGCCGCGGCCGCGAGGACGCCTCCGTACCAGAACCCGCCGAGCGGCAGGAGCGTCCCGAGCAGGAGCCAGAGCGCGATCGCTAGGAGATGCAGCGCGCGCGCGATCTGGAGCGCCCGGCCGACTCCGAAGCGCGCCGGCACGGCGTGCAATCCCGCGCCGCGATCGAACTCCGCGTCCTGGCAGGCGTACAGGATGTCGAAGCCGCCGACCCAGCAGGCGACTCCCGCGCCGAGCAGCACCGGAGCGCCCTCGAGCCGGCCGGTCACCGCGATCCAGGCGCCGATCGGCGCGATGCCGAGCGAGGCGCCGAGATGCAGGTGGGTCAGCCAGGTGAACCGCTTGGCGTACGAATACGACAAAAGCACCAGGAGCGTCGGCGTCGCGAGCAGGAGCGCCAGCCGGTTGAGCATCGCGGCGCTCAGGTAGAAGAGCGCGAGACTGGCGGCGAGGAACGCCCAGGCGAAGGTCAGCCCCAGCTCCCCGGTCACGAGCGGCCGCGACGCGGTGCGCGGGTTCCGGCGGTCGATCTCGAGGTCGGCGATCCGGTTGAACACCATCGCCGCGCTCCGGGCACCGACCATCGCGCCGAGGATCCATCCGAGGGTCGCACGCGGCGGCGCCCCGCCGGCGGCGAGCACCGCCCCGGCGAGCGCGAACGGCAGCGCGAACACCGTGTGCTGGAACTTGATCATCGACAGCGTCGCCCCGAGCGCGCCGAACGGACGGCGGACGTCGGGTGGCGCGGTCATGGCGGGCGCGGGGCTCATGCCCCCCAGCGCCTCCCGAGGTCGTGCGGCAGGCGCAGCAGGTCGAAAAGGCGCGCCGTGAACTGCTCGATCATGTCGTCGATGCCGGTCGGGGCGGCGTA
>DATKFL010000066.1:0-7253 GCA_035511355.1 Dongiaceae bacterium | reverse complement strand
CGCGGTGGTGGTCGCCCTGACCGGACCCATCGGCTTCGTCGGCCTCATCGTGCCGCACGTCGCCCGGATGCTCTTCGGGGCCGATCACCGCCTGCTGGTTCCGGCCGCCGCCAGGAAGATCGCGCCGCACAGCGCTGCCGCCGGCACCAGGAGCCTGTGATCCGGACCGGAGAGGAGCCGCGCGACGTGCGGCACGATGAGACCGACGAAGCCGATCGGCCCGGTCACCGCCACGACCGCGGCGGTCAGAAGGGACGCCACCGCGACGACCCGGGCGCGCGTGCGCGCCACGCCGACGCCGAGCGAACGTGCCGCCTCCTCTCCGGCCGAGAGCAGGTTGAGATCGCGACCGTGGAGCGCCAGCGCGACGATCCCGACGACCGTCACGACGGCGACGCCGGCGATCGTGCCGAAACTCTCGAGCGGCACGCTGCCGATCATCCAGATGCGCAGGCCGTGCAGGCGCGTCAGCTCGACGAGGGTCTGGATGAAGAGGATCACCGCGAGATAAACGGTGTTGGTCACGACGCCGATCAGGAGCATCGGATACGACGCGACCCGCCCGCCGACGCGCGACAGCGCGAACAGGAAGGCGACGGTCAGAACGGCGCCCGCGAACGCCGCGGTCGCGCGAATCGGGAGCAACGGCAGCGCCGCGGTCAGGCCCGCGGCGGTCGCGGCAAAGGCGCCGAGCGCCGCGCCCCCCGAGACGCCCAGGATGTAGGGATCGGCGAGCGGATTCCGCAGCACGCCCTGGAAGACGGCCCCGGCGGCGCCGAGCGCGGCTCCGGTGACCGCCGCGAGGAGAAGCCGCGGCACGCGGAGACGAAGAATCGTGGTCGCCGCTTCGCCGCCGCGGAACAGATCGCCGAGCCCTGCGCCGCTGCTCCCGATTGCCGCGCCGAGGATCAGCGTCACCGCGAGCGCGAGTGTCAGCAGGGCCAGCGCGCCCGCGAGGCGGCCCGCGGTCAGCGGCCCGCGCGCACCGGTCAACGGACGGGGCCCAGCGCCGAGCGCACCCGGTACAACTCGAGGATGTCCCGGCGGCTGAGAGCGCCGACCACCCGGCCGTCCTGCACGACCGCCATGAAATGCAGATCCTCGCGGATCATCCGCTCGAGCGCGCCGAGACAATCGTCCTCAGGCGCGACCGGCGGGGCGAGGGCGGCCGGCGTCATGACCTGGCGCACGGGAGTGCGGATCCATTCGTCGCGCGGCACGCGACGCACCTGGTCGACGGCGATGATGCCGACATATTCCTCGCCGTTCAGCACGGGGTAGAGGGCGTGCGGCCGGCGGAGCGCGATCTCCTTCACCATCTCGTCCAGGCTGGCGTGCGCCGGCACCGCGGCGACCTCACGGGTCATCAGCTGGCGCACCCGGACGCCGGTCAGGCTGTCGCGCAGGAGCGCCGCCTCGGTCGTCGTGGTCGCGGCACGCCCGAGGAACAGCCCCAGGATGACGAACCAGAGCCCGCCGAGATAGTTCTGCAGCAGAAACGTCGCGAACCCGATCACCACCAGACCCCAGCCGATGGCGGCGCCCGATCGGCCGGCGGTGCGCGTCGCGCGCAGGAGATTCCCGTGCCGCGACCAGAGCCAGGCGCGCAGGATCCGCCCGCCGTCGAGGGGCAGCCCCGGAAGGAGATTGAAGAGCGCCAGGAGCAGGTTGGCGGCCGCCAGGTACTCGACCAGCGCGCGCACCCCCGACGGCTCGGGTCCCTCGAGCGCCCGCGCCACCCCCTGGGCGATCCCGGCGATGACCAGCGACACGGCCGGACCGGCGGCGGCGATGCGGAACTCCGATTGCGGTTCGTGCGGCTCGGCGGTCATCTCCGAAACGCCGCCGAACAGGAACAACCGGATGCGCGGCACCGGGATGCCGGCGGCGCGCGCCAGAAGCGCGTGCGACAGCTCGTGCACCAGGACCGACGCGAACAGCAGGAGCGCCGCGATCACCCCCAGCCCCCAGCTCTCGATCGCCGAAAGCTGCGGCGCGACCGCCGGCAGGTAGCCGCCGCCGAGACTCGCGACCACCAGCAGGAAGACGAAGAACCAGGTCGGGTCGACGACGATGCGAATGCCGGCGATGCGCATCAACGAGTAAGGTTTCATCGCGACGATCCTATTACAATGGCCATTCGGCCGCCGTTCCCGACCCGGAGTCCGATGTTGAGGCAGTTCGACCAGGCCCACCTCAGGAGAGCCGCCGGTGCCCTGGCCGCCGCGCCGGGCGACTACGCCGACCTGTTCCTGGAGCACGCCACGCAGGCGGAGATCCGTCGCGACCGCGACGGCGAGCGCCAGGTGCTTCTCGGGCGATCGTCGGGAGCCGCGACGCGGGTGCTGTCTGCCGGCGGCACCCGGCACCAGGCGGCCGGCGGGCTTCCCGACGGGGAGGCCGACATGGCGCCGTCCGCCGCCGAGCGCTCGGCGGCGGTGCGCGCCCTCGCGGCGTACCTCGACGCGCTCGAAATCGCGATCGGCGCGGGGCCGCTGCGCGGCGTGGGCGACGCCGGCGTCCGCCTGCGCGCGGAGGCGCGTTCGCAGGCGGTCACGATCGTGAACAGCGAGGGGGAGATCGCCTCCGATCGCCGCGACTGGGTGTCGTTCTCGGTGCGTCTCACCCGGCCGGCGCGCGCCGGGGCGGGCGGCGGCCGCACCACGCGGGCCACGCCGGCGATGCGCATGGCGCTGGCCGGCGGCGGCGCGCGCGACGCGGAGCGGCTCGCGGTGGTGCATCCCCCCGCCGAGGTCGCTGCGCGGCTCGAGCGGGCGCTCGAGGAGGCCGACGCCACGGCCCCGGCGCCCACGGGCGAAGTGCCGGTCATTCTCGGGCCCGGGGTCGGCGGGCTGCTGATCCACGAGGCCTGCGGGCATGCGCTCGAGGGGGATCGGGCGCTGCGCGGCCGGTCGGTCTTCGCGAATCTCCTCGGTGAGACGGTCGGCGCGGCCAACCTGACGATCGTCGACGACCCCACCCTCGACGGCCTGGCCGGGTCGCGCCGCGTCGACGACGAGGGGTGGCCGGTGGGGCCGACCGTCCTGATCGACGCCGGCCGCGTCGCCGGCCTCCTGCTCGATCGCGCCACCGCGCGGCGCGCAGGAACGACGCCGACCGGCAGCGCCCGGCGCGAGTCGTACCGCGACCTGCCCCTGCCGCGCATGACCAACACCTTCGTGCGCGCCGGGAATGTCGCGCCGGAGGAGATCCTCGCCGGTGTGACGCGCGGGCTGTACGTCGCCGAGCTGGGGGCCGGCCGCGTCGACACGACCAGCGGCGAGTTCTCGTTCCGCGTGCGCCGCGGCTACCTCGTCGCCGGCGGTCGCAAAGTCTCGCCCGCCGGTCCCTGCGTGATCGCCGGCAACGGCGTGCGCGCGCTCGGCGGCATCGTGGCCATCGGCAACGACCTGACGTTCGATCCCGGCACCGGCGAATGCGGCAAGGACGGCCAGCGCGCCCGCGCCGCCGTCGGCCAGCCGACGCTTCGCGTCGAGGGGCTCACGGTGCAGCCCGAGGGGGCGTGATGCGTCCCGGCGCCCCGGGGGGTGCGGCGGGCGGTGGCGACGGGTCACGCGATCCGGTCGGGGCGCTTCTCGACCTGGCGCGGCGAGCGCGTTGCCGCGACGCCGAGGTGCATCTCAAGACGGTGGCCGTGCGCCAGGTCGCGGTGGAGCCGCCGGCGATCGAGGGGGAGTCGCCGCAGCGAATCGTCTCACGGCACGCCGAGCGCGGCACGGCGCTCCGGGTGATCGACGCCGAGGGGCGCGACGGGTTCGCGTGGCGCGGCGGCCGGCACGGATCGTCGGGTGCGATCGACTGGGCGATCCTGGCGCGGACCGATTCCGCCGGCGACGGGAATGCGGGGGCCGATCGGGAGGCGGACGCCGAGGCCGAAGCCGCCGCCGAATCGATCCTGCGCGAGGCGCTCGAGAGCGCGCGGGTCGGCGGAAGCGCCGGCGCCGCGTGGCCGATCGAGCCCGTCACCGGCGCGCCGGTGGAAGGGCTGGTGGACGCGGAGGCGCTGCGCCGTCCGGACGACGCGCTTGCGGGCCTCACGGCGGCGGCGGTCGCCGCCATCGTGCGGCACGCGGAAGGGGCGCTCGAGATCGATCGCGTGGTCGTGAGCGAGGCGGTGACCTCGGTTCGGATCGCGCGGCTCCGGGGAGGGGACGTCGCCTACGATCGGACGATCGCCGCGATCACCGTGGCGGTGGCGCCGGCGGTGCCGGAGGCCGACGCGGCGGTCGAGGAACGCTCCGCCTGCAGGCTGGCCGATCTCGATCCGGTCGACGCGGCGCGAGCCGCGGTCACCCGCGCGCTGCCGCGCCGCCCCGCATTGGTACCCGGGGAGATCGGCGTCGCCCCGGCGCCCGCCGCGGTCGGCAGGACGCGACCGGCCTTCGCAGTGCCGGCAACGCTCGTCCTCGCGCCGCGCGCCGCCGCGTCGCTGTGGGCGGCGCTCGCGCCGCTCCTGGAGGCGGGGGCAATCACGTCGAACCGCCCGTCCGCTCTCGACGCGGTCGCCGAGGGACGTGCGCCGGGACGTCCTTCGAGCGCGCCGTGCGACGGCGCCGGCCGTCCGAGCGAACGCCGCCTCCTGATGCAGTCGGGGCGTCCGGTGGGACGGGTCGACGCCGCGTCGGGGCCCTTCGTGCGCGCGTCGTACCGCGATCGACCGGCGCCCGGCATGGCGGCGCTGGTCATCGAACCGGGACGGTCGAGTCGCCAGGCCGCCGAACCGGCCGGCGGCTTTGCGCTTCGCGTCGAGGCGCTCGAGGTGCGTCCGGGCCCGTCGACCTGGTCGATCGAGATTCGCCGCGGGGACTGGCTCCGCATCGAGCCGGGCCATCCCACCGCATGGTCGGCCGACGGGACCGAGTCGCTCGGAGCCGCCGATGGCATCGCCTGGGAGGGATCGCCCGCGGCGATCGTGCAGGCCGTGGTCGCCACCCTCGACGACGTCGCCTGGTTCGAGGTCGGCCTTCCAGTGGCGACCCCGTCGGCCGTTCTCGATGGCCTCGGTCCGTGGAGACTCCCCGAGCCTGCCGACTGAAAGGCGGCAGGTTCAGGGACGCCAGTCGAGAACCAGCCGCTCCATCAGGTTGAACGCGTCGTGCCAGCGCCGGTTGCCGGCGAGCGTCCGGCGCACCCAGGCGATCGTCCGCGGCACGTAATCGAGATACTCGCGCCGGCCGCGAACCGTCGCCATGAAGCCGAACGTGCCGAGATCCTTGAGGTTGCGCTCCAGCGCCATCAGGTCGAAATCGCGCCGAAACTCCTCCGGGCCGATGCCGAGCGGCGCGGCGCTCCCGGTGGCGAGCCGATCCAGGACCGATTCGACCAGCGGCGCCTCCAGATCGAGCGACGAATCGCGCAGCAGCGACGCGGCGTCGTAGCAGTACGGTCCCATCCTCGCATCCTGAATGTCGATCAGGCCGAGACGACCCGATCCGTCCGGCGGGGGCGCCCCCTCCGCGGCGCCGCGCAGCATCAGGTTGCGGGACTGGTAGTCGCGATGGCAGTAGACCCGCGCCAGCCGGTCGCACGCCGAGGCCAGGTCGTCGTAGAACTCGCCGAGATGCCGCACCTCCGCCGCGGTGGGCGAGAGTCCCCGGAGGCCGCCGATGAAGTGCTTCTGGAAATGGTCGAGCTCGAACAGGAACCGGTCGCGGTCGAGCGCGTTCCGTGCGGCAAAATCGGACGGTCGGATCGCCCCCGGAGCCTGCCGCTGCATCAGGACGATGAGGTCCGCCGCCTGTCGGTAGAGCGGCGGGGCGGCCCGGCCGCCGGCCTCGGCGAGGTGGCGTTGCAGGGTCAGGTCCCCGAAGTCCTCCACCAGCACCAGGCCGGCCGGGTCGTCGCGGTCGAGGATGCGGGGGACCGGGGCGCCGATGGCGGCAAGGATCCGATGGTTGCTGTAGAAGGGCGCGTCAGGCGGGAGCGCCTCGCCGTGCGCCATGACGATGGCGGTCGACTGCCTTGCTGCCGCCGCCCGGTAGAACCGGCGGGTCGAGGCATCCCCCGCGACCTCGGTGACGGTCGCGGCCGGACCGAAGGTCCGGCGGGCGAACTCCATCACCGGAGCGGGGACTGGCGGGGGTTGAGGACTCAAGCCGGTCCCCCTAGATCAAGCGGGCGGCCCAGGCGCTGCCGACCCGTTCGAGGTTGTCCTTGCGCCCCTGATACCCCTCGACCCTGAACAGGACCCGCCCCGACAGGATGGTCATCGGAGGGACATACACCCCGGAGGTCACGATGCAGTCGGTCAATTGGGCCCGGTCCCCGATCCGGGCTCCGTCCCAGAGGAGGGTTGAGCGCAGCGCGCACGATTGCCCCACCTGGCACTGCTTCCCGATGATGACCCCGCCCTGGAAGGAGCAGTGGGCCCCGATGGTCGAGCCCTTACCGATGAGGAGGGGGGGGCCTGCCACGACCGTCGGCGGAATCGCCACGTGATCAATGTAGATCCCGTCCGACTGGCGAATCGGATCGATCGACACCTCGCCTCCACGGCCCAGAAGCTCGAGATTTCCTTCGAGGTAGAGCCGTGGGGTCCCCATTTCGCGCCAGAACCCCTGATGAACATACCCCCTGATCAGGGACCCCTTCTGCATGAGGATGGGGTAGACCTGCCGGTTGATCTCGTACTTCACCCCCGGAGGGATGGCGTCGAAGACGCTCGGTTCAAGAATATGGATACCGGTGAAGGTGAACGACTGCCCGGACCCTTCCTTGGAGGGGCCTCCGATGGAAATGATGCGCCCGTCGCCGTCCATGACGACCGGGCTGTAGTCCGCTCCCTCCCGGCGAGGGGCGAGGACCATGGTCGCAACCGCCCCCGACCGGCGGTGCTCCTCGATCACGGCGGTCAGGTCGCAGTCGGTCGCGAAGTCGCAGTTGATCATGATGAAAGTGCCGGAGCCCCGGAAATGCGATTCCGCCTTTTTCAGGCCGCCTGCCGTTCCGAGGATCGTCTGCTCGTCGGAATAGTAGACCTTGACCCCCAGACGCTGCCCGTCGCCGATCAGGGCTCGGATCGACTCCGGTTGGAAATGCAGGTTGACCACCATTTCGTCGACCCCATGCCTTTTCAGGTAACCGATGGTCTGTGAAATGATCGACCGGTTGAGCAAGGGGAGTGAGGGCTTCGCACGGGCCTCGGTCAGGGGGCGCATCCGCTCGCCGAGACCGGCCGCCAGCACCATCGCTTTCATTATGTCAATTCACCATAAGTCGGCGCGGCGACATCG
>DATKFL010000065.1:0-6704 GCA_035511355.1 Dongiaceae bacterium | reverse complement strand
CCGCGCGGTGCCGGGATCGACCTGCGATAAGATCCACGCATGCTCCGTCTGTCCGGCATCACGCGCTCCTACGGCGTCCACGAAGTCCTCAAGGGCGTCGACTGGGGCATCCCCCCACGCGCCCGCGTCGGCCTCGTCGGCCCGAACGGCGCCGGCAAGACCACCATCCTGCGGATCATCGCCGGCGTCGAGGAGGCCGACCGCGGATCGGTCGACCTGACCCGCGGCCTGACGGTCGGCTACCTCCCCCAGGAGGGGGCGCGCCTCGCCGAGGGGACGGTGCTCGACGCGCTGCTCGCGCCGTTCGCCGAGGTGGCGACGCTCGAGCGCGAGCTGGAGCAGATGCACCACGACATGGCGACCGCCCAGGGGGAAGCCCTCGACAACCTGGTCCGCCGCGCCGGCGACGTGCAGCACCGCTTCGAGGCGCTCGGCGGCTTCACGCTCGAGGCGACCGCGAAGGCGATCCTCGGCGGGCTCGGGTTCGGGGCGGAGGACTACGCCCGGCCGCTCCGGGAATTCTCCGGCGGCTACCGGATGCGCGCCGCGCTCGGCGCGCTGCTCATGCAGCAGCCCGACTACCTCCTCCTCGACGAGCCGACCAACCACCTCGACCTCGAGGCGGTGCAGTGGCTGGAGGCGTTCCTGCTCGACAGCCGCTCGGCGCTGGTCATGGTGTCGCACGACCGCACCTTCCTGAACCGGCTGGCGACTTCGATCGCCGCCATGCAGGACGGCGGGGTGCAGGTCTGGCAGGGAAACTACGACGCCTACCGGCGCCAGAAGGAAGAGGGGCGCGCGCTGGCCGAGAAGCATGCCGCGTCCGAGGCGCACCGGGTCGCCGAGGTGGAGCGCTTCATCGAGCGCTTCCGGTACAAGGCGACCAAGGCGCGCCAGGTGCAGAGCCGGATCAAGATGCTGGAGAAGATGGATCGCACCCAGGTGATGGCGGCGGAGCACACCTGGTCGTTCAACTTCCCGCCGGTCACCCGCTCGGCCAACCGGGTCGCGCTCCTGGCCGGGGTGCAGAAGTCGTACGCCGGGCGCGGCGTCCTGCGCGGCCTCGACCTCGAGATCTGGCGCGGCGACCGGGTGGCGCTGGTCGGTCCGAACGGCTGCGGCAAGAGCACGCTCCTGCGCCTGATCGCCGGCGGCGAGCCGGCCGACGCCGGCACGATCGAAATCGGCGACAAGGTGGTGATGCACTACTTCGCGCAACACGTCCTCGAGACTCTGCGGGCGGGGCGAACCGTGCTCGAGGAGCTGCAGGCGTTCGCGCCGGGAAGGACCGACGGGCAGTTGCGGAACCTCCTCGGGATCTTCCAGTTCTCGGGTGACGACGTGTTCAAGAAGGTCCAGGTGCTGAGCGGCGGCGAGAAGAACCGCCTGGCGCTGGCGCGCCTCTGCCTCGATCCCGGCAACTTCCTCCTGCTCGACGAGCCGACCAACCACCTCGACCTGCCGACGCGCGAGGCGCTCGAGGAGGCGCTGGCGTCGTACGGCGGGACGCTCCTGTTCGTGTCGCACGACCGCTACTTCATCAACCGGGTGGCGACCAAAGTCGCCGCCTTCGGCGCGGGACGGCTGACCCTGTACGACGGCGGTTACGACGACTATCTCGCCGCGGCGCGCGGCGCCGCTCCGACCGCCAAGGCGGCCGCGGTCATGCGCGCCACCGGCGGCGCGAAATCGCTGCACACCCACGCGACCGGCGGGAAGGGCGGCGCGCCGGCGTCACTGCGATCCGCGGGGGACGCCCGGCGCGCGGGCGAGGCCAGTCCCGCGGGGAAGGTCCGATCTCCGGGCCAGGTCCGAGCCGCAGGCGATGCACGCCTCGCCGCCGTCCAGCCGGCGGCCGAACGGCCCGCCGTCGAGCGCAAGCTCGACCGGCGCGCCGAGGCCGAGGCGCGCAACCTGCGCAACCGCACCCTGAAAGGGTTCCGCGACCGGGTGCGCGCCCTCGAACAGAAGATCGAGCCGCTCGAGGCGCGCCTCAAGGCGATCGAAGCGGAGATGGCCGACCCCGAGGTCTGGCACGACGCCGGGCGCGCCCGCTCGTTGGGCGAGGAGCGCAAGGCGATCGAGATCGAGCTGGCGCATCTCTACGACGACTGGGATCACGCGACCAGCGACCTGCAGGCCGAGGAGGCCCGGCTGGGCTGACGGGAGCCTCGGCACCTTCCCCCGGTCAGCTCCCGTAGACCCCCGGATGCAGGAGATGCAGGACGACGGCGAACGCCGTCGGGAAGATGAAATCGAAGATCCGCCACGCCGCCAGCAACCCAATCATCGACACCGCCGGATTCCCCTGCAGCCGATCGAGGAGCGCGCCGAACGATCCTGGGAAGAGGCCTCGCGCGATCCCGGCGCCGTCGAGCGGCGGCAGCGGGATGAGGTTGAACAGGCCGAGGAGCACGTTCAGGTTGAGCGCCACCGACAGGAGGAGCGCCAGCCCGGTCCCGAATCCCCCCGCCGAGTAGGCCGTGGGGGTCACCATGTGCCCGAACGAGACCCGGTGCGGCGCTTCGAAGAACCCGCTGCCGAGAAGCAGCCGCAGCACCACGAAGGCGATGCCGGCGAGCACGAAGTTGGCGACCGGCCCGGCGGCCGACATCGCCGCGACCCGGCGCGGGTGGCGATCGGCCCAGTAGCGGTTGTAGGGGGTCGAGGCCCATCCCATCATCCAGCCCGACATGAAGAAGGTCAGGATCGGAAAGACGATGGTGCCGAACGGCTCGCGCCGGATGTGCGGCAGCGGGTTGAGGGTGACCTGGCCGCCACGCTCCGCCGTGTCGTCACCGCCCCGGAGCGCGACCAGGGCGTGCGCCCCCTCGTGGAAGGTCAGGGTGAACAGGAAGACCGCGTACCAGACCAGGAACTCGGGGAGCTTTTCCATCAGTCCTCGAGCGTGAAGCCGATCTTGATGGTCACCTGCCAGTAGGCGACCTTCCCCTTGTCGAGATAGCCGCGCGTCGACAGCACCTCGAGCCAGCGCATGTTGCGCACGCTCTTCGAGGCCTTGGCGACCGCCTTCTGGATGGCGTCCTCGATTCCCTTCTTCGACGAACCGGTCAGCTCGATGCTCTTGTAGACGTGCTCGCTCATGATGGTGTCTCCCTTGAGTGGGGCGGGGCGCATTCTAGCGCGGCGGGCGGTTCATCAGGGCGCAGAGAATCAGCCCCTGGTACTCGGCGTCGTAGTCGGCCCGATGCGTCAGGGCGGCATTCTGCGGCGGCAGCGCCAGGAGACGCTCGAGATTCTCCTTGTTGGTCTCGTGCCAGCCGATGCCGAGCCGCCCCATCGCCAGCGACTTGGTGTCGAGCGCCTTGTAGCCGAACGGGTTCGGCACCCCGTAGCGCTCGAAGTACCAGGAGATGTACGACCAGTCGAAGACCGCGTTGTGCCCGACGAAGGTGGCGCGTCCGCCCTTCGCCTGCAGGCGGTCGATGACGAAGCGCGCCAGGCGGCGCATCGCCTCGGCCGGCTCGACCCCCTCCTTCTCGAGATGCTCGCGGGTGATGCCGTGCACCTTCATCGCGCCGGGATCGAACCCCGGGGCCATCGGCCGGAGTTCGACGTAGAACTTGTCCGGCTCGCTCTTCCAGGCGCCGTTCTCGTGCGACACGATGACCGCGCCGATCGACACCAGGTTGAAGAGCGCCGGCACCGGGCCGGAGGCCTCGACGTCGACGCAGAAGAAGACGTCGCGCATGCGGCTCACTGGAGTCTCTTGATCAGGTGCCAGCCGAACGGGCTGCGCACGCCGTCGAACGGGCACAGACCGATCTCGCCGACCGCGAGCGTGAAGGCGACGTCCCCGAACCCCGGCACCATCTGGTCGCGTCCGTACTCGCCGGAGGCGGGAACCTGTCCGATCCCGACCATGGTGTAGAAGCCGGGATGCCGGTCGTCGGTGAACTCCTTCACCAGCGCGTCGAAGTCCTCGCCGCTCCGGGCCCGCTCGAAGAGCGACGCGGCGAGCTTCGAGGCCTCCGCCTGGGAGCGGGCGATGGTGCGCCCCGGCAGCCGGCCGGCGAACGACACCAGGAGATGCTGCACGACCACCTTGTCCGGAGCGGGGCCGGCCGACTCGGCCCGGCCGCCGCAGGCCGCGACCAGGAGCGCCGCGGCGATTGCGACGGCGGAGAGCAACACCGACTTCAAGGCGACCTCCACGAAGAACGCGGCGGCATTGTATCAGGCGATGCCGGATGCTTCGGGCAGGCTCCGCTAATCGCCCCGCAGGATGTTGCCGAGGACGCCGCTCCCGACCCCGCCGCCCCCGCCCGATCGGCCCGGGATGCGCGGGATGAGCCACGACAGGAAGGCCTGGGTCGATCGGGTCTGCATGTAGAGGTCGCCGCTGCCGCGGAACTCGCAGACCAGCCCCTCGCCCGAGAGCAGCGTCGACTTCCACCCGCCGACCTTGCGGACGTCGTAGGTCAGCCCCTCGGTGAAGGCGACCACGTGCCCGGTGTCGCACAGGTAGGGCGCCCGCCCGTCGAGGGTCACCTTGTGGATGGCGCCGTACGAGCAGAGGACGATCGGCCCGGTGCCGCTCGCCTTCAGGAGGAACAGCCCTTCCGAACCGAAGAAGGTGCGCGCGCCGCCCCACTTGAGATCGAGGTTGAGGCTCGGGTGGCCGGCGAGGAACGATCCCGACTGGATCAGCATCGTCTGGTTGTTGAGCGTCAGCGCCCCGATGTCCCCCGGCACCGCCGGCGCCAGGGTGATTTCGCCCGGCCCCCCCTTCGAGGTGAAGGTGTTGGCGAACAGCGTCTCGCCCCCCAGGACGGTGCGGGTCAGGGCGCCGAGGACGCCCCCCTTCATCTGCGTGTCGATCTCGAGGTTCGCCGTCATGCTGACCATCGCCCCGGCCTCCGCCTGGATCGACTCGTTGGCCTCGAGCCGGACGATCGCGAGCGAGTAGGACGGCTGATAGCGGATCTCGATCTGCATCGGTGCCCCTTCTCCCGGTCACTCCGGTCGCCCGCATCATACGATCACGTCGCGGAACCGGTTCCGCGCTAGAATGGCTCCGTCTGAGCACGCTCCCGGGGGGGCCCGCAGCCATGGACGAAAAAGAGACCGACGAGATCAAAGCGAAGGTGCAGAAGATCCTCGACGAGATGATCAACCCCGCGGTGGCCGGTCACGGCGGCTGGGTCGACCTGCTCGACATCAAGGACAACCTGGTCTACCTCCGCCTCGGCGGCGGCTGCCAGGGGTGCGGCATGGTCAACGTCACCCTCAAGCAGGGGATCGAAGCGACCCTGCGCGAAGAGATCCCGCAGATCGCCGGCGTCGTCGACCAGACCGACCACCAGGGCGGCAACAACCCCTACTACCAGCCCGCGAAGTAGCCCCCCGATGGCGTCCCTGAAGGATCCGGGCGCCATCCTTTTGATCTCCTGCTACGAGCAGGGGCACCAGCCGCTCTCGATCGCCTCCCCCGCGGCGGTGCTGCGCGCCGCCGGGTACGCGCCGGCCGCGCTCGACCTGTCGCAACAGGCGCTCGATCCGGTCGTGGTGCGGCGCGCGACCCTGGTCGCCATCTCGGTGCCGATGCACACCGCGTTGCGCCTCGGCGTGCGCGCGGCGGAGCGGATCCGCGCCATCAATCCCGAGGCGGGGATCGCCTACTACGGCCTGTACGCGACCCTCAACGCGGTGACCCTTCTGGGCGGGACCGACGGCGCCGGGCTCGACGGCAACGGCCGGCAGGTCAGCGCCGTCGCCATCATCGGTGGCGAGTGCGAGGAGCCGCTCCTGCGCCTGGCCGAGGCAACCGAGCGGGCCGGGCGCGACGGCGACCTCGCCGCCACGCTCCGGCAGGCCGGACCGATCCCCGGCGTGCGCACCCCGTGGTATCCCGCCTCTCCCTGGATCGCCCGGGTCGAGCATCGACTCCCCGACCGATCGATACTGCCGCCGCTGAGCCAGTACGTGCAGATCGAGGAGGAGGCCGGGCGACGCGCCGCCGGCCAGGTCGAGGCGAGCCGCGGCTGCCTGCATCGCTGCACCCACTGCCCGATCCCGCCGGTCTACGGCGGCCGCTTCTTCGTCGTGCCGAAGGAGATCGTGCTCGCCGACGTCCGCGCCCAGGTCGAGGCCGGCGCCACCCACATCACCTTCGGCGACCCCGACTTCCTGAACGGCCCCGGTCACACCATGGCGGTGGCGCGGGCGCTGCACGAGGCGTTCCCTGCGGTGACCTTCGACATCACCGCGAAGGTCGAGCATCTCCTGAAGCACCGCGACCTGCTCGCCGAGTTGCGCCGCCTCGGGTGCCTGTTCGCGGTCACCGCCGCGGAGTCGCTGTCGGATCGGGTGCTCGGCATCCTCGAGAAGGGGCACACCCGCGCCGACATCGAGGAGCTCGTCGCGCTGTCGCGCGGCGCCGGCCTGCCGCTCCGCCCCACCTGGGTGCCGTTCACCCCCTGGAGCGATCTCGACGACTACCTCGAGATGCTCGACTTCGCGGCGTCGTGGGATCTGATCGACAGCATCGACCCGGTGCAGTGGTCGATCCGGCTCCTGGTGCCGCCCGGGTCGCTGCTCGAGTCGCACGCCGAGTTCCTGCCGGTGCGCGGCGGGCTCGACGAGGCGCGTTTCTCCTGGACTTGGAAGCATGCCGACACGCGGGTCGACGCGCTGCAGCGCGACGTCGCAGCGATCGCCGAAGCGGCGGCGACCGCCGAGGA
>DATKFL010000064.1:0-9141 GCA_035511355.1 Dongiaceae bacterium | reverse complement strand
CGCGCTGATTCCGGACACGTGCGCCGGCCCCGCCGCCGGCCCGCCGTCGGCTCCGGGTGGTGTAGGGGTTTTCCCGATTGCGGTAACCGGGTCGGAACCCTATATTCGCGCCAGGCCTGACCCGGGCCGGGAGAGCCCCTTGCGATCCTCCACCCTCCAGGACCGCCCGCCGATCCGGCGTGCCGGTCGCGCCATCCTCGCCGCGTTCCTCGCGGCGTCGCTCTCCGGATGCGCCATCTCGCGGCGTTACGACATGGTGCGCATCCACGAGGCCTCGGCGGCGCGCCCGGAGCGCCACCCGGTGATCGTGCTGCACGGCCTGATGGGTTCGAAGCTCCGGAACGAATCGACCCACGAGTCGGTCTGGGGCCGGCTCATCGACGCCATCACGATTTCGCCGCACGACGATCTGGCGCTGCCGATCGACGACCCGACCCTGGACGGCAACCGCGACGCGCTCGTCCCCTACGCGCTCTACGAGCACGCCCTCGGCGTGAAGTTCTACGGCGCGATGATCGACGCGCTCCGGGACGTCGGCGGCTACCGGATGGGCGACCTGAACCATCCGCGTCCGGACGACACCGCGTTCGTCTACCTGTACGACTGGCGGCGCGACAACGTCGAGTCGGCGCAGCGTCTCGGGAAGAGCATCCGCGCGCTGAAGGAAACCCTCGGCGAGCCCGACCTCAAGTTCGACATCGTCGCCCACTCGATGGGCGGCCTCGTGGCGCTCTACTACCTGATGTACGGCGACGAGGACGTGGTCTCGGACGGCCGCGCGCACGAGGTGACCTGGGCCGGCTCACGCGACATCTCCCGGCTGGTGCTGGTCGGCACGCCGCTCCGGGGTTCGATGGCCGCCTTCCGCCTGCTGCACCGCGGCATTTCGCGCACCATGGCGACGGACATCGTTTTCAGCATGCCGTCGCTGTACCAACTCCTCCCCGCGCCGGGCGAGTCGCACTTCGTCGACCCCGAGGGGGCGCCGATCGATCTCGACCTCTTCGACGCCGCGACCTGGCTGCGCGAGGGCTGGTCGGTCTTCGCGCCGCCCGAGGGTCACGCCGACCGGCGCGCGAGCGCCAGGCCCGTCGACCCGGCGGTCGAGGAGCGGCGCGCGCGGCAGACGCGTTTCCTGCAGACGTCGCTCGACCGGGCGCGCGGGTTCCGGGAGGCGCTCGACCGGGTGGCCGGCGCCGAGCCGCCGGTGCCGGTGAACCTGTTCGGATCGGACTGCGTCCCCACCCTCGAGAAGGCGGTGGTGCGGGAGACCCCGGACGGTCCGGTCACGGAATTCGCCGACGAAAACAAGCCCGATCGTTCGTTGCGCGGACTCGAAAAGCTGGTCCTGGCTCCCGGGGACGGCAAGGTCACCGCCTCTTCGATTCTCGGGAACGATCCGGTCGCCGGGGCCGAGGCGGGCGAGCCTGCCGGGCCGCGCTTCGCCTCCACCTTCTTCGTCTGCGCGACCCACGGACTCCTGCCGGCCAATCCTTCGTTCCAGGACAACCTCTTCTACGTCCTGTTCAACTCGCCGGGCCAGACGCTGACGTCGCGGCCGCTGGCGCACACCACCACCGCCGCCGGCCGGTAGCCCCGGACGGCTTTCAGCACCAGGGATTCCGCTTCGGAAGGACGCCTGCCCGCGGCACGGCGCCTTGCGGCGCCGCGATTTCTAGCGGACCGGCGGGACCTGCGGGACGGTCGAGGTGGCGGTGACCGGACGCGCCGCGGCACCCCGGGAGAAGCGCAGCACCAGGCGGAACAGGACCGAGAGAGCGAGCGCGCTCAGGCCGACGCCAATCAGGACCGACAGGAAGATGACGACGAACAGCAGGAACATGTCCATGAAGCGGCGAGCCTCCGGGCCGTGGCGCGCGCGGAGGGCGGGACGCCCTCCGCCGGCCGGTCATGACGCGCGGTCGATGCTTAATATAGGTGCGGCCGGCGTCGAGGCAACGCGGCGCGCGCCCGAAGGCGCACGCCGGGCGCTTTCGTCAGCGCACCTCGAGGCGGAGCGTCTTTCCTGATGTGAACCGCACCACGCGGCGCGCCGGAATCGTGATCGTCGCGCCGGTCTGCGGATTGCGGCCACGGCGCGCCCGGCGACGGGCGACCGTGAAGGTGCCGAACCCGACCAGGCTGGCGCGGTCGCCCTTCTTGAGCGCGCGGGTGACCTGGTCGAGGAATCCGTCGATGACCCGCGCCGTGCGCACCTTGGTCATCCTGGTGTCGCGCGCCACGCGGCTGACGATCTGGGCCTTGTTCATGCACCCTCCTCTGCGACCCGATGCCGCGCCACGCGGCACGCGGAGCCGGCGGGCTTATAGCACAAGGCACCGGTCGCGTGTCAAACGGTTGATCCAAAGTGCCCCCTCGCGTCGATCAATGGCTATAATGCGCTCCTCCGAAAGGCCGCCTCTGATGCGGACTTTCGCCCCGAGGAGCCCCGCGTGAGCCAGCCGATGCCGATCCTCCTGCCCCGACGCGGCGCCGGTCGCGCCCCGAAGACCGCCGCCGATCGCCTGAAGGGCCTCCTGCACCGGGTCGGGCGCGCGATCGAGGACTACGGCCTGGTCGAGTCCGGCGATCGGATCCTGGTGGCGATGTCGGGCGGCAAGGACTCGCACGTCATGCTGCACCTGCTCGAGACGCTCCGCAAGCGCGCGCCGGTGCGCTTCTCGCTCGTGGCGGTGACCGTCGACCAGGGGTACCGCGGTTTCCAGACCGGGGTGATGGAGCGCTACTTCCGCGAGCGCGGCTTCGAGTACCACATCGAGCGCACCAACATCGCCGCGGTCATCGACGACACGATGGCGCTCGGCGACACGCACTGCTCGATGTGCGCGCGCCTCCGGCGTGGCGTGCTCTACCGGCTGGCGCCGGAGCTCAAGTGCAACAAGATCGCCCTCGGGCACCACGCCGACGATCTGATCGAGACGCTCCTGATGGGGCAGTTCTACAACGGCGAAATCCGATCGATGCCGCCGATCCTGCACGCGCGCGACGGGCGCAACGTCGTCATCCGGCCGCTCGCCTACGTCTGGGAAGAGGAAGTCGCGGCGTTTGCGCGCGCCGAGGGGTTCCCGGTGATCGGCTGCGCCTGTCCCGCCTGCGGCGACGTGTCGCTGAAACGCCGCCAGACGAAGGGGCTGCTCGCGCGACTCGAAGCGGAGCACCCTGGCATCAAGGCGTCGATGCTGCGCGCGCTGACCAACGTCAAGCCGCAGCACCTGCTCGACCGGCGGCTCCTCGCGTCGACTCCCCCCGCCGAAGCCTGATCGCAGCGCGCCGCGGCGCCGCCGCCCCCAAAAGCAAGAAGGGGCGGCAGCCTTGCGGGCCACCGCCCCTTCAGCCGCAGGCGGAACATGAGACCGCCCGCTGGAGGGAGATACTCGGTCGCCGAACCCATCGTCGGCCGGCTCGCCGCGGGCCATGCCGACATCCAGACCCGGCGACCGATTGCCTGAGAAATCCCGGCAGAACCGGGAGCCTCTGACCGGGCGCACTTTTACATCCAAATCTGAAACTGTCAAGAAATAAAATCATGCCTGGGGTCTTTTTTCTGTCTAGGTACTTCACCTGAGGTAATTGCTAAAAACACAAATCGTATATGTGGCTTTGTTTACTGCTCGAATCGCAGCGTCAGGAGCGCCTCGATTTGGGCGGTTTGGTGCGGGTTTTCCGGGGGCAGGGAGGCGCTCCAGTCGGGCACCGCGGCGCGCAGGTCGTAACGTCCGGCGTTCGCGACCGGACCGGCGGTGAGCGGCAGGTTCGACACCCCGCCGGGCAAAAGGTCGACGAAGCAGTCGGGCGGGATCGCGATCCGGGCCGGCGCGGCGGCCGCGGCGGGGGCGGGGGCGGGTGCCGGCGTGGCCCGGCCGGCCTCCTTGCCGTGCGCTTTCGGTGCGCTGGCGGCGCGACCATGCGGCTCGGGCCCGGGAGCGGGCGGCGCGGTCGGCGCGACCGACAGCGCCGCGGGACCGAGCGCCAGGGCGATGCGCCGCGTCGATCGATTGCGGATCGCCAGGGTGCAGGGCACCGTGTCGCCGACCCTCGGCGGCTCGTCCGGTTCGCAGCGCAAGGTCGCCTCGATCTCGCCGGGAGCGCGCAGGAGCGCGTCACGCAGGACCCCGTCTCCCCGCTCCCCGACCAGTGCGAGCGTCTGCAGCGCCGCGAGGCGCGCCGCCGTATCGGTTCCGGCGAGCGCGTCGCGGCAGGCGGCCAGCCCCGAGGTCATCCAGGCCTCGGGCGATTCGTCACCGTGGGCCGCGAAGAAGGCGCGCCACCGCGCCGCCGCATGGTCGCGCGCCGCTTCGCTCAGGGTCGGGCTGAACGGGATCGGCTGCGCGGTCAGGCGACGCAGCACCCGGTGCGCGCTCTCCTCGATCGTGAAGGCTCCCGCACCGGAGACCAGCCGGCGCCGATCGGCGAGGTGCGCCGTGACGTAAGGCCAGGCGGCGGACAGGTGCCGCCGTGCGACCGCGTCGAGGACCGCGTCGGCCACCCAGGGGGCTCCATCGTTGTAGAACGGCCGGTACTGCTCCTCGGCCGCGCAGCCGGCGTCGGCCATGGCGCGCACCGCATGCTCGCGCGCGCGCGGATCGGGGAGCCCCGCGTAGCCGGACAGGGTGAGACAGGCGGCGGAGCCGAGCGCCTTGACCTGGTCGGCGACCTGAGCGCGCGCCAGGTCGTCCCAGTCGTCGGCGAGGAGCGCCGGCAACGGATCGGGGCCGCCGCGCGCGGCGCCGGCCGCGGTGACGCCGCCCGCCGCCGCCAGGCCGACGGCGGCCAGGAACCCGAGCAGGGAGTGCGCGCCGATCTGCACGACATCGATTCTAGGCTCTCCGCCTGCCGATGTCATCGCCGCTCTGTTGACCCCCTCCGGATCGCCGTGCTAGGCTCCGCCGCATCTTTTTTTTTGAATGCGCTGTCGGGTTTCATCGCGACGATCTTATTGATTCCCGACTTGACCCCGTCCCCTCGCCGCACAATCTTCTTCCGGGGGGGTCATGGGCCGGCCGCCGGCCGGTTAAGCGTTCTTCACTTTCCCGTTTTCACGTGAGGAGGTCGATGATGTGGGACAAGAAGGAAACCGGAGCCCGCACGACACCGGAGTCTGGAGTCGCCCCTGTTTACACCCCCGAACCGATCAAGACGGCGACGACGAGCGGCACCGGCCGCGCCGCCATCATCGGGCCGTCGATCCAGATCAAAGGTGAGCTGCAGGGTGACGAGGATCTCACCATCGACGGGCGCGTGGAGGGGAAGATCGAGCTCCGCGAGCACAACCTGACCATCGGGCAGAACGGCCGCATCAAGGCCGACCTGTTCGCCCGCAACATCGTGATCGCGGGCGAAGTCACCGGCAACGCCTTTGCCGCCGAGCGCGTCGAGATCGCCCCGAGCGGCCGGCTGTCCGGCGACATCACCTCGCCGCGCATCACCATCGCCGACGGCGCGCACTTCAAGGGCGCGGTCGACATGGAGCGCGGCGCCGCCAAGGGCGCCGGGGCGCGCGACGAAGTGCGCCGCATGCCCGACGCCGCCGCGGCCGCCGACACCAAGCACCAGCCCCGTCTCTGAAGAGGCCTCCCGGCCGCGTCCCGCTCCCAGCGAGCGGGACGCGGCGCGGGTTTCCCGTCGTGCTCGATATCTTCCGCAAGACCCCCGGCGCGTCACCCCGCGGCCCCGACGGCGCGGGCGATGGCGAGCAGCGCTCGCACATCTTCCCCAAGTTCATGAAGCGCCTCGGCCGCTCGACGCGTCCGTCGGTGCTCGATCTCGGTCGCCTCTCCGGAGCGAACATCGAGATCTTCGCGCGCCTCGGCGCGCGGGTGCAGGTGGAGGATCTGATGGCGGCGCTCCCGGTGGGGGGCTCCGAGCCGATCGCCTCGCCCCGCCCCGCGATCGACGGCCCGGGCGACGGCGACCTCTCCGCGCCGATCGCGACCGCGCGCGCGGAGGAGAGCTCCGCGCCGGCGGCGCTCGAGGCGGCCGGCGGTGTCGCGGTGAGCGACCCCGGCGCCGCTCCGGCCGGCGCCGCCGTGGCGCCGCACCATCCCGGGGCGATTGCCGGGCGGCCGCTGCCGCCGGGTGCCCGCCCGAGCCGGCGCATCGTTCTGCCGCCGCGACATCAGGCGCGCCCCGCCGCCGGCGCCGACCCCGGTTCGCCGACCCGCCAGGCGACGGCGCCCCCGCCGAGCCCGCTCCCCGACCGGTTCGAGCACGCCGACGCCAGCTTCGACGCCATCCTCGGATGGGACCTGTTCAACTACTACGACCTGGCCACCGCGCGGCGGGTCGCGGCGGAGATCAGCCGGATCCTGAAGCCGGGAGGCCTGGTCTTCGCCTGGTTCCACTCCCGATCGGCCAGTGCGCCCGACGGACCGCGCCGTTTCCGGGTGCTCGACGAGACCCGCTTCCAGGTCGATCCGTTCGACGGCCGGGCGCTGCCACGGCACCTCTACCAGAACCGCGACATCGAGAAGATGTTCACCGACCTGCGCATCGCGGAGCTCTACTTCCTAAAAAACGGCGTCCGCGAGATGATGCTCGAGAAACGCCCCCCCGGAGCCCCGGCGCCGGCCGGCACACCGCCGGCCCGGCCGCGGCCCCGCTTCCGTCTCGAGTAAGGAGCAGGTCATGAGCGTGATCGGCCGCCGCGCCGACATCCGCAACATCGCCATCATCGCGCACGTCGATCACGGCAAGACGACGCTCGTCGACCGCCTGCTGCAGCAGACCGGGGCGTTCCGTGCCAACGAGCGCGTGCAGGAGCGCGCCATGGACAGCAACGATCTCGAGCGCGAGCGCGGCATCACCATCCTGGCGAAGAACACCTCGGTGCATCACGAGGGGGTCAAGATCAACATCGTCGACACCCCCGGTCACGCCGACTTCGGCGGCGAGGTCGAGCGCGTCCTCGGGATGGTCGACGGCGCGCTGCTCCTGGTCGACGCGGCCGAGGGGCCGCTCCCGCAGACCCGCTTCGTCCTCAAGAAATCGCTCGAGATGGGGCACCACCCGATCGTCGTGATCAACAAGGTCGACCGTCCCGACGCCCGTCCGCACCAGGTGCTCGACGAGGTCTTCCAGCTGATGCTCAACCTCGGCGCCACCGACGAGCAGCTCGACTTCCCGCACCTGTATGCGTCGGCGAAGCTCGGCTGGGCGGTGCGCGAGATGGAGGATGCGCCTCAGGACATCAAGCCGCTCCTCGACATGATCGTGGCGCGGGTGCCGGGCCCGCCGGCCGATGTCGAGGGTCCGTTGCAGCTGCAGATCGCCAACCTCGACTACAACGACTACGTCGGGCGGATGGCGATCGGGCGGGTGCTGCGCGGCCGGCTGAAGCGCGGCATGCCGATCGCGCTCTTGAAGCTCGACGGCCGCGTCGAGTCGCACAAGGTCACCCGCCTGGAGATCTTCGAGGCGCTGCGGCGCGTCGAGGTCGACGAGGCGGCGGCCGGCGAGATCGTCGCGATCGCCGGGATCCCGGACCTGAACATCGGCGAGACCCTCGCCGACCCGGAGAACCCCGAGGCGCTCGCGCCGATCCGCGTCGAGGAGCCGACGCTGTCGATGGACTTCATGGTCAACGACGCGCCGTTCGCCGGGCGCGAGGGGAAATACGTCACCTCGCGGCACCTGCGCGAGCGCCTGTTCAAGGAGGCGCTGGCGAACGTGGCGCTCAGGGTCGAGGAGACCGACTCCCCCGACACCCTGCGGGTGTCGGGGCGCGGCGAGCTGCACCTGGCGATCGTCGCCGAGACCATGCGCCGCGAGGGGTTCGAGTTCCAGCTCGCCCGGCCGCGCGTGATCCTGAGAAAAGCGGCCGACGGCCGCACCCTCGAGCCGATCGAGTACCTGGTGCTCGACCTCGAGGAGGCGTACATGGGCCGGGTGATGGAGATCCTCGGCGTGCGGCGCGCGGTCCTGGCCAACATGGCGGGTGCCGGCACCGGTCGGGTGCGCCTCGACTTCACCGTCCCGGCGCGCGGGCTGCTCGGCTTCCGGCGCGAGTTCCTGACCGAGACCCGCGGCACCGGCATCATGTCGCATGTCTTCCACGCCTACGAGGATCACCGCGGACCGATCCCCGACCGGCATCGCGGCGCACTGATCGCCAAGGAGCCCGGCGTCACGGTGACCTTTGCGCTGTTCCATCTCGAGGACCGCGGCACGCTCTTCTTCGGTCCCGGCGTCGACGTCTACCAGGGGATGATCGTCGGCGAGCACGTGCGCGACAACGACCTGGTGGTCAACCCCTGCAAGCGCAAGCATCTGACCAACATGCGCGCCTCCGGTTCCGATGACTCGCTGCGCCTCAAGCCGCCGCGCCTGATGGCCCTCGAGGACTGCATCGAGTTCCTCGCCGAGGACGAGCTGGTCGAGGTCGCGCCGAAATCGGTGCGCCTCAGGAAGCGCGAGCTCAACGCCTCCGACCGCAAGCGCAGCGAGAAGGCCGCCTCCGAGGTGATGGTGCCGTGAGCCGTGGCCGCGCGCCGCTCGTCATCGGCCACCGCGGCGCACCGGTGCATGCCCCCGAGAACACGCTCGCCTCGTTCGAGCGCGCCCTCCGGGACGGCGCCGACTGGATCGAGTGCGACGTGCGCCTCACCGCCGACGACGCGCCGATCATCCTGCACGACGCGACGCTCGATCGCACGACCGACGGGCGCGGCCCGGCGGCGGCGCTGCCGCTCGCCCGGGTCCTCCGGCTCGACGCCGGATCCTGGTACGGGTCGCGCTTCCGCGGCGAACGCGTGCCGACGTTGCAGGAGCTCCTGACGCTTCTCGACGGTCGCGCCGGCGTGAACCTCGAGCTGAAGACCGAGGACGAGGGCCCGAAGGTCAGGCCGGCGCAGGTGCGGCTGGCGCTCGCCGTCGAGGCGGTGATCGCCGGCGCGCGCTTTCGCGGGCCGATCGTGATCTCGTCCTTTTCGCGCCCGGCGCTCCAGGCGGCGCGCGCCGCCATGCCGCGCGCGCGGCTGGGATTCCTGGCGTCGCGATCGACGCGCGGGCTCGGGGCGGCGGATCGCGCCCTCGGGCTCTTTTCCTTCCACCCGCACGCCCGCCTGGCGACGGCGCGGCGGCTCGCGACGGCGCGGCGGCTGGGTCTCAAGCTCCTGGTCTGGG
>DATKFL010000063.1:0-4380 GCA_035511355.1 Dongiaceae bacterium | reverse complement strand
CGGGCCGCGGCGGCCAAGGTGGCGGTCAGCCTGAACGATCGCCAGGGCAAGGATGCGGCGGTCGCGGTCGGTCTCGACGACGACGGACAGCTGGTGGGGCTCGACGGGCTGCGTCTCGCCGAGGCGCGCGCCATCGCCGTGGCGCTCAAGAAGGGCGCCATCGAAGTCCCGGCTCCGGTGCTCGAGCTGGGGCGCGGCGGCGCCGCGCCGCCCGCGGGCGCCGAGACGACCGGGCCGGTGCCGCGCTTCCCCGCCGGCCAGATGATCCGCGGCGTGCGACCCACCTTCGCGTGGGACGCGGTCGAGGGGGCGGCCGGCTACACCATCGCGGTGAGCGACGAGAGCGGCACGGTCGTCCTGCGCGGCGGCCCGACCCGCGCCACGAAATGGACCCCGCCGCGCCCGCTGCGGCGCGGGGCGCTCTATTCCTGGACGGTGAGCGCGGCGCTCGCGTCCGAACCCGCGGCGGCGAGCGACACCGACGCGCCGGCGGCCGCGGCGAACGGCGCGGCGCCCGACGGCGCGGGCGGCGACCCGTCACCGGCCAGAGCGACTCCGCCCGGCGCCGGCCTCGCGGCGCGCGGCGCCACGATCGTCTCGCCGCGCGCCCGCTTCCGCGTGCTCGATCAGGAGTCCGCGACCGGGCTCGATCGCGCGCTCCGGGCGGCAGAGGGTTCGCATCTCGCCGCCGGGGTGTTCATGGCGCGCGCCGGAGTGCTGGACGAGGCGCTCGGGGAACTGCGCCTCCTGGCCGAAGCCAACCCGCAGTCGCCGCTCGCGCAGAGCCTGCTCGCGAGCGTCGAGACCGCCGGCACCGCGCGCTGATCCTCAGACCGCCGACCGGCTCTTCGCGATCCAGTCGCGAATCAGGCGCTCGAGCACCGGCAGCGGCACCGATCCGTGCCGCAGGATCTCGTCGTGGAAGGCGCGCTTGTCGAAGCGCTCGCCGAGCGCGCGCTCGGCCTCGGTGCGCAGCTCGCGAATCTTGAGGTAGCCGATGTAGTACGACAGCGCCTGGCCCGGCCAGGAGATGTAGCGGTCGGTCTCGGTGGTCGCCTCGTGGATCGGCAGCGAGGTGTTCTCGACGAGGTAATCGATCGCCTGCTGGCGGGTCCAGCCGAACGCGTGAACCCCGGTGTCGACCACCAGCCGGCTGGCGCGCCAGGCCTGGTACCCGAGGCGTCCGAAATCGGAGTAGGGATCGGTGTAGAACCCGGCTTCGATGCCGAGCCATTCCGAGTAGAGACCCCACCCCTCGCCGTAGGCCGAGATGTAGGAGTAACGGCGGAACGGGCGGACGTCGTCGTTCTCCTGCGCCAGCGCCCCCTGCAGGTGATGTCCCGGCACCGCTTCGTGGAAGGTGAGCGCCTCGAGGTTGTACAGAGGCCGGGTGTCGAGCGCGTAGGTGTTCACCCAGAACCAGCCCGGCTCGGTGGAGCCCTGTGGCGACCCGGAATATCGCCCCGAGGTGTACTTCGGCGCCAGCGCCGCGGGCACCGGCTGCACGCCGTACGGCTTGCGCGGCAGGCGGCCGAAGAGCGACGGGAGTTTCGCGTCCATCCGCTTGGCGATGAACGAGGCCTCCTTGAGAAGCGCCTCGGGGGTCTTCGCGTAGAACCGCGGGTCGGTGCGCAGGAACTTCTGGAACTGGGCGAGGCTCCCCTTGAAGCCGGTCTTCGCGATCACCGCCTGCATCTCGGAGCGGATGCGCGCGACTTCCTTGAGGCCGAGCTCGTGCACCTCCTTCGGGTCGAGGTCGAGGCTCGTGAAGCGCCGGATCTGGAAGCGGTAGAAGGCGTCGCCGTCCGGGAGCGCGGTCGCGGCCAGGGTCTCGCGGCTGCCGGGGACGTACTCGCGGCGCATGAAGTCGAGGAACTTCGCGTACCCGGGGATGATCTTCGCCGCGATCACCGACTTCGCGCGGCCGGTCAGGATCCCGGCCTGCCCGTCCGGAATCGTCGGCGGGACGTGGGTGAACGGCTCGTAGACCGGGTGCTTCTCCGGAGCGCCGCCGGCCAGCGGCTCGATCGAGGTTTCGATCCCGGCGAGGGTCGCCTTCGGCACCGTGATGCCGCGCGTCAGACCGGCACGCATCAGCTCGATGTTCTGGTCCATCCATCCCGGGAAGGCCTCGAGACGCGCGAGGTAGTTCTCGTAGTCCTTCACCGTCGCGAACGGCATCGCGCGGTGCATCAGCATGAACTCGGTGTGGAACCCCGAGTCGGCGTTGAGCGTCAGGAGGTGGTCGCCGAGCCGAAAGGCGTCGATCGCCTCGACCAGCTGGGTCCTGAGGATCGCGGCGTCGGTGCGGTCGCCCTCGGAAAGGTTGCCGACGGGGATCGCGTCGAGCTCGGCGAGAAACGCCTTGGTCTCGCCGTCACGCCGCTCGATCGCCGCCAGCGAGAGGTCGTCGAGGCGGTCGTTGAAGTCGTTGACCCCGACCGAGGTGGCGTAGGTCGGCGACTCGCGCAGGCGCCATTGCCAGTTGCGCTCGACCAGGTCCGCAAAGCGGCCGCCGGCGCTCCCCTTGTCGGTCCCCGCGGATTTTCCCCCGCCGGGCGCGGGCGAGCGCGCGCAACCGAGAAGCGCCGCGAGCGCGACGGCGGTCAGGAGCGAGCGTCGAAGGATGAGCGGGGCAGCGGTCGTCATGGGGCACCTCGCGGCCTGCCGGCCGGACCGCGGGAGTATACGAGCAACCGGTGAGGTAGCATCCGGGCATGCAACAGCATCACGCTGCCTTCACGGTCTCGACCCGTCGCGGCCTGACCGACATCACCGACAAGGTCCGCGAGGCGCTGCGCGACTCGGGTCTCAAGACCGGTCTCTGCACCATCTACATCCGGCACACCTCGGCGAGCCTGGTCATCCAGGAGAACGCCGACCCGGCGGTGCAGCGCGACCTCGAAGCGTTCCTGAGCCGGCTCGTCCGGGACCGCGACCCGCTGTTCACCCACACGGCCGAGGGGGACGACGACATGCCGTCGCACGTGAAGGCGGCGATGACCCGCACGAGCGAGCAGGTGCCGTTCGCCGACGGGGCGCTCCGGCTCGGCACCTGGCAGGGGATCTATCTCTGGGAGCACCGCACGGCGCCGCATCGCCGCGAGATCGTCGTGCATCTCCTCGGCGAGGAGTGACCGAAGGAACCGCTAGGCGCCCTTGCGGATCGCCCGGATCACCTCGTCCAGCCGATGCAGGAACCGCGAACGGTCGGCGGGCTGGAACGGCGGCGGGCCGCCGGTCCGCTCCCCGAGGTCGCGCAGGTGCGCCAGGAGCTCCCGGTTCGCGAGGGCGCTCCCGATGTTGTCCTCGGTGAACTCCCCGCCCCGCGGGTTGAGAACGGCGGCGCCGTTCTTCAGGCAGCGCGAGGCGAGCGGGATGTCGGCGGTGACGACGATGTCGTTGGCCACGGCGTGGGTGGCGATCCAGTCGTCCACCTCGTCGAGACGGTCGCCGACCACGGTCAGCGTGTACCGGGCGTCCATCGGGATGCGCAGCGGCTTGTTGGCGACCACCGTGACCCGGAGGTCGTGGCGGCGCGCGAGGCGGTAGACATCCTCCTTCACCGGGCAGCCGTCGGCGTCGATGTAGATGTCCAGCATGGGGCGGGTCTCCGGCGCATCGTGACGCGGCGGCCGGGCGCGCGTCAAGTTTTGACGGCACGCAGGCGGCGCGGATTCACCAGGGGACGGGCGCTCCGCTGTAGTCGAAGAACCGTCCGCTCTCGGCGAGCGTCACGCGCGCCGCCAGGCTCCGCATGCCGGTCACCGAGTCGGGAATCGTGACCGGGGCCCGATCCCCTCCCATCCGGGTCTTCACCCAGCCGGGGTGCAGGAGCAGACAGACGATGCCGTCACCGCGCAGGTCGGCCGCGAGATTGGCGCCGAGCATGTTGAGGGCGCTCTTCGACATCCGGTAGGCGTAGGCGGCGCCGCCGGGCGCATCGCCGATCGAGCCCATCTTCGACGTGATGAAGACGACGCGCGCCGCGCTCCCCTTGCGCAGGAGCGGCAGGAACATGCGCGTGACCCGGTACGGGCCGACCGTGTTGACCTCCAGGATGCGCCGGACCTCATCGGGCGCGGCGGCGAGGGCGTGGTCGCCGCGCGGCCCGTAGGTGCCGGCGTTGTTGACCAGCTCGTCGAGGGCGCCGAGGTCGGGCGCGACCGCGCGCGCCGCCGCGTCGACCGAGGCGTCGTCGCTCACGTCCATCGGCAGCACCGTGAGCCGGCCCGCGGGCGCGGCCTTCGCGAGGCTCTTCAGGCCTTCCGACTCCTCCGGCCGGCGCGCGGTCGCGACCACGCGCGCGCCGTCGGCGAGCGCCTGGCGCGCCCACTCCAGACCCAGACCCTGCCCCGCCCCGGTGATCAGCACGCGTCG
>DATKFL010000062.1:0-3153 GCA_035511355.1 Dongiaceae bacterium | reverse complement strand
GGATGCGCTGCGCGTCCGCGTAGGTGTAGGTCTTGCGCTGCGCCGGCACCAGCGGCGTGTACAGGTCGTAGAGATGCAGGTCGGACAGCCCCATCACCTCGCGGCGCAGCCCCAGGTAGTCGTGCAGCGGCTTGACGTTGTCGTGCAGCGCGCCGAGGAGATTACGGTAGACGGCGGTCGAGACGTTCTCCTTGTCCATGTAGGCGTCGAGCGCCGCGTCGTAGCCGCGGGCGCGCGCCATGAAGACGTCGAGGCGCATCTGTCCCGCGAGCGTCCCCGCCAGCGCCTCCTGCTCGCCGCGCAGCGCGCCGAACAGCCCGGCGACCGCCTCACGTCGCACCCGCCGATCGACCGAGGCGCGGTACTTGCCGTAGTTCGACAGGTTCAACGGCACCGGCCGGTTCTCCTCGTCCTTGATGGTCGGCAGCGTCAGCCCGCCCCGGATGCCGTCGTACGCCTTCTCGAAGTCGGACGGGATCTCGTTCAGGTCGATCTCGGCCCAGAGGTTGTCGCCGGCGAGCGCCAGCACCCGCTCGGCCTCGGCGCCGAGGACGCGCGACTTGCGACGGCGGAACTCGTCGAGGTAGGGCCGGTAGGCGGCGAGGCGCGGCTCCTTCGCGTAGGCCGCGGAGACCGCGGCATCGGAGAGGCCGACCACCTCGATGCGGATGAAGCCGGCGTCGCCGGTCAGGTCGTTGAGCGCCGCGAGGCCGCGATCCCGCAACCGCTGCCCGTCCGGCGCGCTCTCGTCGGTGACCCGGCGCAGGTTCCCGTAGAGGCTGAGCCTGTTGGTGAGCAGGCGGGTCTCGAAGTACAGGTCGAGGCAGTCGGCGAGCGCCTTCGGGTCGCCGAGCCGGCCCGCGAATCCCTTCAACCGCGCTCGCGCCGCAGCCTGATCGGCGAGGCCGCGTTCGAAGGCGGCGTCATCCGCGAACAGCGGCTGGAGGTTCCACTTGTACCGATCCGGAACCTGCTTGCGCTCCAGGTTGCCGTCGGGCGTGAAGCCGCTCTCCGCGGCCCGGGACAGGGTTCCCATGTCGACTCCGAATACGACCAGGAGCACCGGCAGCCCGAGCGCTCCGCGTCCAGTCCACCGCATGCCTCACCCCCTGGTGTCGAGGCGGGAATTCTACGCGACATCGAGGGGAGGTGGGGGAAGCGAACACCGCCCCCACGACCACGCGGCCGTGGGGGCGGGCTTGATGCGAAATCAGTTGCAGGTCCCCGCGCAGGCGTGCGGGGGGCAGTTCGGATCGGCGGTGCAGGCGGTCGCCACGCAGTCGGTGTAGTCGCAGCAGTCGCCCGGGCACCGGATCGATGCCGTGCAGAGATAGTCCTGGAACTTGCACCAGGTGGTCTGGCACAGGACGTTGCACGGGTTGGTCTCGCCGCGGAAGAGATAGGCGCGGCCGCCGTCCGTGTAGGTGCCGTTCTGGAGCGGCGCGCCGACCACGACGTCGTCGTAGCCGTCGTTGTCCACATCGCCCGCCCCGGCCACCGAGTTGCCGAAGAGCGCCAGGCTTTCCTCGCCGTTCAGCCGCTGGGTCGCATTGGCGGCGGTGCCGTTCGTGCTCCAGCTCGAGCTCCCCTGCCAGAGGAAGACCGAGCCGGTCTGCGTCGTGCCGCTGCCGGGGTACTTCGACGACCCGATCAGGATGTCGCCGATCCCGTCGTTGTTGACGTCGCCGGCGCCCGCGACCGAAACGCCGAACATCGGCGGGTAGGCGAGGCCGCTGGTGTTGATGTCGCTCTCGGCTTTCCAGTTGGCCGACGTCGACGACACCGCGCCCGAGAAGGCGCTCGATCCGCCGAACCAGACGAAGGCCGCGCCGTCGTCGACCTTCGGGCTGGTGTTGCCGTACAGCGGCGCGCCGATGATGATGTCGGCGTAGGCGTCGTTGTTGATGTACCCCGCCGGAGCGAGCGCCTTCCCGAAGTACGACCCCGACTGATCGCTGGTCGCCTTCCAGGAATAGTTGCTGGCGGTCCCGTTGGTCGCGAAGAAGCCGCTCGTGGCCCCTTTCCACATGTAGACGGTGTCGATGCCGTAGGCGCCGATCAGGACCTCGTCGTCGCCGTCGTTGTCGACGTCGCCGGCCGAGGAGACCGCGATCCCGAGATAGGCATTCTGGGTGTTGATCTCGGCATTCCAGTCGGGATCGGCGTTGATGCCACCCGAGTGCCCCCTCCAGACCCAGACCTTCCCTTCCCTCTGCTGATTCCCCGCGTCGTGCCACTCGGGCGCGCCGACGATGATGTCGTCATACGCGTCGTTGTCGATGTTGCCGGCCGAGGCGACCGAGTACCCCAGCATCGCCCCCGCCTTGTCGCGCTCCAGGATGCGCGCGGCCGTGTTGGAGAGCCCGCTCGAGCTGCCGTGATAGATGTAGACGCGCCCCTCGTCGGAGCTGGGATTGTCCTCGAACGGGGCGCCGACGATGACGTCGTCGTAGCCGTCGCCGTTGACGTCTCCCGCGGAGGCTACCGAGAAGCCGAACTGCGCCGTCGCCTGGGTATTGAAGGTCGGCGACCATCCGTTGCTCGTCAGTCCCGTGGACGAGCCGTGATAGACGAACGCGGCCCCCTGATCGGTGTAGGTCCCGTCGTAGTTCGGCACGCCCACGATGACGTCGTCGTAGGCGTCGCCATTGACGTTCCCGGCCGAGGCGACCACGAAGCCGAGCTGAGCGCCCGCCTGCGAGCCGTTCGCGGTCCAGGCCGGCGAGGTGATCAGCGGATCGACGCGGACCGGGTACTGCGCGCCGGTGTCATCGACCCGGAGCCGGATCTCGCCGTTCGCGAACGCGAGATCGGCGGGGAGCGCGACACCCTTCGCGTCGGTCGCCTTGAGCCCGTCGTACCGGAGTACTTCCTCCCCCGAGGGCGAGCGGAACTGCACCGCGCCGCCGTCGGACGTCAGCATGCCGGTGAGCGTCGTGGTGACCGGGATCGACAGGACCACGCGACCGGACACCGCTTCACCCGCGGGCGGGACCAGGAGGTCGAACCCCTGCTCCAGGCCGCGCGAGTCGTTCAGGTACCACTCCGCGACGCCGTGCCGCAGATAGGTGACCTGGTTCTTGCCGATCGTCGGCGGAGCGTCGGCGAGCGCCGCGACAGCGCCCTCCCGACCGAGTCCGGCGAGACGGAGCG
>DATKFL010000061.1:0-9515 GCA_035511355.1 Dongiaceae bacterium | reverse complement strand
AGCGCCCGGCGCGCCTCGGGGCCGAGAATCGACATCCAGGCGGCGTGGGTCGCGGTCAGATCGGCGGCGAGCCCGTCGAGAAGGCGTCGGCCACGGTGCACCAGGCCCGGAAGACCGCCGCCGTGCCGCGCCGGCAGCGCGGCGAGGAGAGCGCGCAGGAGCGCGCGCCCCGACCCCGGAAGCCGCGCCAGCGCTCCCGACGCCGCGAGGGCGCGGTAGATCCGGTAACCGCCGAAGACTTCGTCGCCGCCGTCGCCGGAGAGCGCCACGGTCAGGCCGCGCCGGGCCTCGGCCGCGATGACCGAGCAGGGGATCGCCGAGGAGTCGGCGAATGGCTCGCCGAAGGCGGCCAGCGCCTGCGGCACCTCCTCGACGAGGCGGGTGGCGCTCACCGGCACGTCGACGTGCTGCGCGCCGAGCGCCGTGGCCAGGAGCCGGGCGCGCGGCCCTTCGTTGAAGTAGGGAGAGTCGGGGACGCTGACCGAGTAGGTGTGCGGCGGCGACGGCAGGGCGCCGGCCATCATCGTCACCACCGCCGAGGAGTCGATCCCGCCGGAAAGGAAGGCCCCGAGCGGCACGTCGCTCTCGAGACGCGATCGCACCGCCGTGTCGAGCGCGGCGCGCACCGCGTCGGCGACGGCCCGGTCGTCCCGCCCGCCGGCGCGCGTCGCTTCGGCGGCGGCGATCCGCTCCTCGAGCCGGTAGTAGCGGCGCGGCGCGCCGACGATGCCGGGCGCGTCGAGCCGGCCGCTCTCGACGTCGCCGCCATGCGCCACGAGGTACGCGGCGTGCGGCAGTTTGCGGATCGTGCGGTAGATGCTCCAGGGGGCCGGGACCCAGCCGAACGTCAAGTACAGCTCGATCGCTTCCGGGTCGAGATCGAGAGGCAGGTGGCCGTGCCGCGCCAGCGCCCCCACCTCCGACGCGAACAGCAGCCGCCCGCCGTGCACCGCGTAATGGAGCGGCTTCTCGCCGAACCGGTCGCGCGCCAGGAGGAGCCGTCGCTCTTTCGGCTCGAACAGCGCCAGGGCGAACATGCCGTTGAACTCCGCGAGCGCCCGCTCATATCCCCAGCTCAGGAGAGCGTGCAGCACCACCTCGGTGTCGGAGCGCGAGCGGAACCGCACCCCTTCCGACTGCAACCGGGCGCGCAGGGCCGCGGCGTTGTACAGCTCGCCGTTGTAGACGATCGAAGCGCGGTCGTCGGGATCGCGCATCGGCTGCGCCGCGGCCGCGGTCAGGTCGATCACCTTGAGCCGGCGGTGCCCGAGCGCCGCCACGGCAAACCCGCGCGCCGCCCCCTCGCCGACGAGGCGCACCGCGCCTTCGTCCGGCCCGCGATGGGTCATGGCGTCGGTCAGGTCGCGCACCTCGTCGTGCAGGACCGGCCGATCGTCGAGCGCCAGCACTCCGGCGATGGCGCACATGGCTCAGCGCGCCTCCGCGGCGATGCGGCCGTTCCAGAGCGATTGCAGCGCGGCGGCGGAGCGCTCCCAGGGATGATGCGCGGCCCAGAGGCGTGCCGTGGCGGACATCTTGAGGCGCATCGCCGGGTTCTCGATCAGCCGCCGCACCGCCTCGGCGATGGCGTCGCGGTCGAGCGGCGGGACCACGAAGCCGCTCTCGCCGTGCGCGACCGCTTCCGGCACGCCTCCCGATCGGCCGCCGATCGACGGCAGGCCGTGGCTCGCCGCCTCGAGAAAGGACAGCCCGAACCCCTCCAGGCCGTCGTAGGCGCCGGTCGTCCGGCTCGGCTGGATGTACAGGGTGGCCAGGGCATAGTGCGCGTCGCGCTCTGCATCGGCGATCCGGCCGGTGAAAACCACCCGATCGGCGACCCCGAGGGCGCGGGCATGCGCCTCGAGTCGCGCGCGTTCCGGGCCGTCGCCGACGACGAGATAGCGGGCCTCCGGGAAACGGGGTGCGAGCCGGGCCAGCGACTCGATCGCGACGTCGTGCCCCTTCACCGCGACCAGGCGCGCCACGGTCAGGAGGACCGGGCCGTCGCCCAGCCGGTAGCGCCGGCGCAAAGCCTCGACCTGCGCCGGGTCGGCGGGCGGCGCCGGGTCGACCCCCATCGGCAGCACCAGGATCCGGCGCGCCGCGCCGGGGAGCAGCCGTTCGACCAGATCCCGGGTGAAGCGACTGTTGGCCACCACCGTGTCGGCCCCCTCGATGACATAGCGCACCAGCCGCCCCCAGGGGGGGCGCTCGTGATAGTCGAGCAGGTCGGCGCCGTGCACGAACACGGCGTACGGGATGCCGAGCGCGTCCGCCAGGAGGCGGGTCGGGCCGCCGAGCGACAGCAGCTGGCCGCAGACCAGGTAGCGGAACCGGCGGCGCGCGAGGACCTGCGCGAGATGGGCACCGGCCGCGGCGGCGCGCAGGACGCGGGAGACGGTGCCGGCGTGCGCCGGCATCGGGCGACGGATCACCTCGACCGGGAGGAGCGCGTCGATCCGATCGGAGCCCGGCAGGCGGGGGGCGAGCACCACCGCGCTCGACGCCGGCAGGTGCCGCGCCAGACCGTGGTAGAGACGCGACTCGCCGCCGCCGATCGGCGGGAAATCGTTGACCGCGATCAGAACCTCGGGTCCGCCGGCGGCCGTCTTCAGGGGGGATCGTGCGCGCATCGTCAGGCGGCCCGGCCGGTCTCGACGATCACGCCGGGATCGTCGCCGGTTTCCTCCGCGTGGTGGCTCCCGCCGCGCGCGGCGCCGGATCGGCGCGCCGCTCCCAGGAGGATCTCGACCACCAGGAGCACGAGCGCTCCATGCAGGAGGAACAGGAGGGCGTCGCGGCTGGTCGCGGCGCGCAGCCCCAGCGCCGACGACCCGAGCGCCACGCCGAGAGTCAGGATGAGCGCCAGCGCGCGCCGCTCGCCGCCCAGCACTTCGGTCAACCGATGGTGGATGTGATCGCGCCCGGTGTAGTCGAGCCAGGCGCGCACGCTCCGGACCCGGCCGCTGGCGATGCGGGCGACCGTCGTCTGCACCATGTCGTGGATCAGGACGCTGAAGATCAGGACCGGCGCCGCCAGCGCGACCAGCGGGTCGCGGGTCGCCCAGTCCTGGGCGATGGCCAGCGTCGCCAGCATGAAGCCGACGCTGGCGCTTCCCGAATCGCCGAGGAAGATCACCGCCCGCCGGCCGCGGGTGCGCAGGTTGTGCGGCAGGAACCCGAGCAGCGCGCCGGTCAGCGCCGCGGCGATCGGCAGGTGCGCCGCCGACCCACCCTGCGCCGCCGCCACCGCCAGGAAACCGGCAAGCAGCGCGCCGAGCGATCCCGCCAGGCCGTCCATCCCGTCGATGAAATTGAACGCGTTGGTGATGCCGACGATCCAGAGGATGGTCAGGAAACCGTCGACGTAACCCCCGAGGGGGCCGGGAACGACGTGCAGACGCACCCCCGCCGCCATCACCGCACCGGCGCCGCCCACCTGGAGGAGGAGCCGCAGACCGGAAGACAGGCCGCGCAGGTCGTCGACGGCGCCGGCGACCATGAGCACGAGCGCCGCGACGACGATCGCCTGGATCTGCGGGTCGACGAGCGCGCGCCGGCCGACCACGAGGATGAGCGCGGCGACGATGGCGACGCCCCCCAGCTTCGGGGTCGGGACGCCGTGGGTCTTGCGCGCATCCGGGTGATCGAGCGCGCCGGCACCGAGCGCCATCAGACGCGCCGCCGGCGTCAGCGCGTAGGCGGCGAGAAAAGCGGCGCCGGCCAGCTCCAGCGGCCCGGCGCTGGTCGGGCGGAGCAGGAACCAGACGGCGACCGCGAGCGCCGCTACGACAGGCACGCGCGCACCGCGTGGATCACCTGGCGGATCTCCGCCTCGCCGAACGACGCCGAGAGCGGCAGCGACACGAGAGCGGCGTGCGCCTGGTCGGCGCCCGGGCAGGGGGCGGTTCCCGGAACCAGGAGGTGCAGCGGCCGCCAGACCGGCGCGCGCGCGAAGACGCCGCGCGCCTGGAGCGCCGCCACGAGCTCCGCCGCCCGGTCGCGCACCGCGAGGAGATACCGCCACGGCACCGGCGTCGTGCCCGGCTCCGGCCGCCGCCGCATGCAGGACAGACCCTCGAACGCCTGGTCGTAGCGCCGGATCACCGTGCGCCGGCGCGCCACGATCTCGGGGAGCCGGCCGATCTGCGTCGCGGCGATCGCGGCGTGGAGATCGCCCATCAGTCCGTTGAGTCGCGGGCGATCGTCGGCATTCTCGTCGTGTCGCGCCAGGTCGCGCGCGGCGCGCACCGGCGCGCCCGACGGAGCGGCCACGGCACCCCCGGGGCCGCCACAGGTGATCAGCTTGGTCGGCGCGAAGGAGAAGACCGCGGCGTCGCCGCGCGCCCCGACCGGCCGCCCGTCGCGCATGGCGCCGGGGGACTGTGCCGCGTCCTCGATGATCGGCACGCCGAAGCTGCGGTACGGCTCGATCGCGATCGCCTCGCCGAACGGATGCACGGCCACGACGGCGGCGAGCCGCGCGCCGGCGCGTCGGGCCAGGTCGGCGGGATCGATCGCGAGCGTGCCGGGGTCGATGTCGGCGATCAGCGGCACGGCGCCGGCGGCCCGAACGCCGTGCAGGAGCGCGGCGCAGCCATACGCGGGGACCGCAACCTCCTGGCCGGGCGCGACCCCCACCGCCTTGAGGGCGAGCGTCAGCGCCAGCGTTCCGGAACCGACCGCCACGGCATCGGCGCCGCCGGAGAGACGCGCCACCAGGGCTTCGAGCCGCGCCGCTTCGGCGCCGGGGGCGAGGCGCCCGGAGCGCAGGACCCGGAGCGCCGCCGCCTCCTCGTCCGGGCCGAGGCTCGGGCGGGCGTGCGGGACGATCGGCCGCGCCGGGACTGCGGCGAGCGCGGCGGCGGGGCTCACGCCGCCTCCCGCCGGGTCGCGCGCAGCGGCTTCGGGCGCGCAGGCGCGGTGCCGGCCGCCTGCTCGGCGGTCGGGGTGATGTTGATGAACAGCCGCAGCGGCGCGAATCCCTCCGCCCAGCGCACCCGCCCCTGCACGCCGCGGAAGTGCGCCGACGCCTGCGCGATCTCGCTGATCGGCGTCCCTTCGATGCGGGTCTTCGCGATCTGCGACTGGTGGGTGTGCAGCGCGTCGATCTTCCGGCCGATCTCGTCGGCGATGTCGATGAACACCGTCGGGGTGAAATTCACCGTCGTCGGTCCCTCGTAGAACAGCACGTTGCGCGCCCAGCGGGTGGCGGAGATCGCGGCGCGCGACACCTGCCGGTGGTCCTGATGCGTGTCCTCGGGGTAGTTGACGAAGATGAACTCGGGGCGCGAGCGCTTCAGGACGGTCTCCATCCGGTCGATGAGCCGCCGCACCGACGGCAGGAGGGTGTCGCGGTAGCCGCCCCAGTGGACCTTCGAGGCGCCCAGGAGGCGCGCCGCGGCCTCCTGCTCGCGCCGGCGGGTGCGGGCGTTGCCGCCGCGCGATCCGTCGGTCATCACCAGCAGCTCGATGCGGGCCCCCTTGCGGGCGTACTTCACGAGCGTGCCGCCGCAGCCGAACTCGATGTCGTCGGGGTGCGCGCCGATCGCCAGGATGTTCATGCCGCCTTCCGACCCGCGGCGCACGGCATCGCCCCGGGACCGACCCAGGTGCCGGGCCCGAGGTGCATCAGCGCGTCGATCGCCGACAGGTTCGGCTCGAACCCTCTCTGCGACTGCGGATAGATCGGGTGCTGGTAGGACTGGAACTCGACCGTGATGCCGGCCGCCCTCCAGGCGTCGAGGTTCATGTAGTCGCGCCCGCCGGCCCCGGCGAGGTAGGTGTCGCAGTGGAAGGTGCGGCAGAGGGCGATCAGCCGCTCGTCGGGCCCTGCGGGAATCCCGGCGATCGTCGAGGCGAGCGCGATCGGTGTCGTCACGCCGAGCATGCCGCCGAGCAGCCGCACGGTCTCGCCGTTGAGGGTCGCGAGGTCGGCGATCGACCGATCGAGGAGCGCCTCGATCGCCGCGACCACGCGATCGCGATGCGGTGCTTTCGCATAGGCCTGGCGGAGCGCCTCCTTGTGCTTGCGACGCCACCCCGCGGTGTCGTCCACCCGCACCTCGCGAATGGTCATCGGGAAGCGGTAGCGCACCGGGACCGTCAGCCACTGCCAGCCGGCGGCGCCGCGGATCCGGTTCCGGTTCTGCCACTCGTTTTTTTTGTACTGCACGGTGTCGAGCAGCACGAAATGGTCGGCCTGTGCCATCTTGTCGAAATACCCCAGCCAGGGCAGGTACTGCGGCTGGTGCGCGGCCAGTTTCATGGTCGGACCCTTCCTCCAATTACTAGCAGGGGTTGAAGATAGGGGCCGAATCGGGCCGAGGCAACCCCTCCGGGACCTGGGATCACGCCGCAACCTCTTTATAGATGTCGAGCAGGCGCCGGACCATCCGCCCCGCCCCGTACCGGCCCGCCCTGGCCCGGCCCGCCCGGCCGAGCGCCTGGCGCGCCAGGGGATCGTCCATGAGACGGGCGAGGGTCGCCGCCAGGGCGGTGGCGTCGCCTGGAGGGACGAGCGCCCCGGCCGCCCCTGCGTCGAGCAGGTCGGGGACGCCACCGACGGCGGTGGCGACGACCGGCACCCCGATGCCCATCGCCTCGACCAGGGCGCGCCCCATCCCCTCGTTGCGCGAGGCGAGGACGAAGAGGTCGAGGGCCGGCAGGAACTCCTCCGGCACCACCCACGCGCGTGACAGGTGGGCGCGCACGCCGGCGGGGTGATCGGCCATCCGCTGCTGCAGGACGGCGCGCAGCGGGCCATCGCCGGCGATCACCAGGTGCGCGCGCGGGCGCACCGGCGCGACCGCGAGGAACGCCTCGAGGATCTCCTCGACCCCCTTGATCGCCTCCAGGCGGCAGAGCGTGCCGACGACGATCATCCCCGGCTCGAGGCCGAGACTGCGGCGGATCCGATCGCGCCGGCGGGCGGCGTTCCGGAGGCCGCGGAAGTCGATCCCGGAGGGGAGGGTGCGGAACTGATCGGCGCGCCCGACGCCGCGCTCCAGGTGCTCGCGCGCGCCGGCGTCGGTCAGGGTGACCACCCGCTTCGCGAGCGGCGCCAGCGCCCGCTCGGCGGCGGTGATGAGCGCGGCGCCGGTCCCGCCGTAGTAACCGTAGAAGAGATGTCCGTGCGGCTGGTGCACGACGCGGCGGCTCGCGCCCGCGAACAGCGCCGCGAGGCGGCCGAGCGCGCCCGCCTTGGAGGTGTGCAGGTGGATCACGTCGAAGCGCTCGCGACGGATCAGGGAGCGGAGGGTGAACAGGGCGCGCAGATCGCTCGCGGGGCGCACCGGCCGGACCAGCGCCTCGAGAGCGACGAAGCGCAGGTGCGGCGTGCGCCGGGCCCGTTCGAGGAGCGGGCTGGGCGCGCCGGTCGGGCCGGAGACGACGGTCACCTCGTGCCCGCGGCGCGCGGCGCCGATCGCCTGCCAGAGGGTGCAGTCGCTCGACCCGCCGCGCTCGAGGCGCGTGATGACGTGCAGGATGCGCCAGGGGCGCGGGTCGGGTCGGTTCACGCCGCCTTCACCTCCGGTCGGATCAGAAGCTCGACGGCCCGATCGGCGACCGACGGCGCGTCGATGCCGCGGAGACACGTGTGATGCCAGCAGCGTCCGCGCTGGCAGGGCGAACAGGCGAGCGCCAGCCGCATCACGATGCTGGCCGGGCCGCGCGGCGCGAAGCGCACCGGGTCGGTCGGTCCCATGACGCTCAGGGTGGGGACGCCGAGCGCCGCCGCCACGTGCAGAGGCCCCGAATTGTTTCCGACGAACAGATCGCAGGCGCCGGTCACCGCGATCAGCTCGCGCACCGAAAGGCTTCCCAGCGGGATGGCGTCGGCGGTGAGGTCGGCGATGCGCCGCACGATCTCCTCCTCGCCCGGACCGCCGGCGAGCAGGCAGGCGGCGGCGACGCTCTCGGTCAGCCGCGCGATCACCTCGGCGAACTTCTCCGGCGCCCAGCGTTGCGAGGCTTCGTGCGCTCCGGCGTGCACCAAGACGCGGGGCGCCGCCGCGCCGAGGGCGCCGAGCCGCGCCAGGGCCGCGGCCCGCTCGCCGGGTGACACGATGAGGCAGGGCTCCGACCCGCGCGCCGTGACCCCGAGGGCTTCGAGAAGATCGCGGTGCAAATCGACCAGATGCCGGTCGGAGCGCGCGGGCGGGCAGGCGAGCGAGAACCACGACTCGCGCCCGGCCCGCGCGAAGCCGATCCGCCAGGGGGCGCGGCTCGCCGCGGCGAGGCGGGCTCCGAGGAGCCGCTCGTCGGGCGTCAGGTCGATCGCCAGATCGAAGCGGCCCGCCAGGCCGTCGGGCAGGCGGCGCCCTTCGAGCGCGACCCGCGCGTCGACGTTCGGCTGGTGGTCGAGCAGCGCCAGGGGCGCCGGGGGCGCCAGCACGGTCACCCTGGCGTGCCGGAAATGCGCCTTGAGGTCGGCGAGGAACGCGGTCGACAGGGCCATGTCGCCGAGGCGGTCGGTGCGCACCACGAGGATCCGGCTCACCAGCTGGCTCGCCGGGAGGGTGGCGCGCTTCCGGAACAGGCCGCCGACGAAAAGCGGCGGCGTGCGTGCGGCGAGCCACGCGGCGCGAACCGCCGCGCGGAGACGGTCGCCGATCATCGAATCGGGCGGGGCCTGGGGGACGGCGGCGAGGCTCATGGCAACCTCCGGGCGAAGGCGGTGAGGGCGTCGGTCAGGATGCGGCCTCCGAAGAAGCCGGCCAGCGCGGCGCATTGATCGATGGCGCGCTTCGGCAGGGTCAGCGCGCACGTGTCGGTCGTGATCCGGATCTCTCCAAAACCGCCGCGCTCGAGGATGGCGCGCAGCGTGTGCGGGCTGAAGTGCGACAGGTGCGGCTCGCGCGCCCCCGGCTCGTACAGCGGATAGGGGCGGCGGCGTGCCACGCGGTAGGCGGCGCGCATCGGCAGGTTGTCGAGGTTCGGTACCGCGACGACGAGCAGCCCGCCCGGCGTGAGCCGGCGGCGCGCCGCCTCGAGCATCGCTCGCGGCTCCGGCAGGTGCTCGAGGACGTGCCAGAGGGTGATCACCTCGAACGGTCCCGGCAGGTGAAGCGAGCGCGCCAGATCGCCGACCGCGACCGGCCGCCCGAGTCGCGCGGCGGCGCGGCGCGCCCCTTCGGGGGAGAACTCGATCGCGTCGACGCGCCAGCCGGCCTCCTTCGCCAGGAGCGCGAACAGACCGTCACCGCAACCGACGTCGAGGAGCGTGCCGATCGAGCTGACCCGCCTCCGGAGCCGCCGGAGCCGGCTGTTCCACATGCGCCGGCGCGGCCCCTCCTCGGCGCCCTGCCATGGCTCGTAGTAGTCGCTCCCGTAGGTGCCGGTGGCGATCGCCTCCGGGGGCACCGGATCGACGTAGACCAGACCGCAGTCGCGGCAGCGCACCGGGCGCGCCACCGCCGCCACCTCGGCGGCGCGGGCGCCGCAGATCGGGCAGGGGCGGCCCTGCGCGAGAGCCGGATGAACGGCGCTCATGCGGCCTCCCGGAGCGCGGG
>DATKFL010000060.1:0-7629 GCA_035511355.1 Dongiaceae bacterium | reverse complement strand
TTCGCCGGCTTTCCCACGCGCATCGCGCTGGTCGCCGGACGCGACGCCGGCCCGCTCTACCAGAATTTCCCGAGCCTGTCGCAGTTCTCCTTCGCCGTGGTGGTCGCCACGCTGCCGGACGGGACCGAGCAATGGATCGATCCGACCCTCACCTGGGCCGCGGACGACTTCCTGCCGTGGCGAGCCTCGGGCGCCGGGGCGCTCCTCCTCGACAAGCGGCGCAAGAACCCGCTCGTCGAGCTGCCGAGGCTGACCGATCCGGGCCTGACCCGCTTCGACGTGCAGGTCGCGCCGCACGCCGGCGGTCGCGCCGGGCTGACCGTGGAAATCACCCTGTTCGGCGAGTCGGCCGTGGAGATGCGGGAGCGGCTCGCGCCGGCGGGCGGGGCCGAGCGCGAGGATCAGGTGCGCGAGTGGCTCGGCACGGTCGGGCCGCCGATGCCGTTCGAGGGGCTCACGCTCGAAGGGCTCGAGGAGATCGAGCGGCCGCTGAAGCTGCGCTTCACGGCGGAAGTTTCCGGGATGATGCTGACCGCCGACGAGGCGGTCGGGATGCGCGGCTGCATTTTCGAGTGTTACGACGGCCGGGCGCCGCTCAGCGCGGAGCGGATCGCGCCGTTCTTCGTCGATCGCGGCGAGCGCCATCTTCAATCCGTGCTGCTGACCCCGCCGTCCGGCCGGGTCGCGACCGCGGTGCCGCCGCTGGCGGAGGCGACCTCGGCCATCGGCACCTACGCGTTCGGCTGCGAGACCAAGGAGACCGGGGAGGTCGAGTGCCTCCGCGCCCTGACCCTGCCGCGCGCCCGCCTGCCGGCAACCGACGCGGAGGCGGTGCGGGCGATGTTCCGGAAGGCATCGGAAATGGATCGCCGCGGCGTGACCTTCGCGCCCGCTCCGGGAGCGGCGCACTGAGGGACGATCTCGTCGCGGTCGCTCAGCGCAGCCCGGCGGCGACCTTCTGGAGGGCGGCGTCGAGGCGGGTCACGATCTCGTCGATCTCGCCGCGGTCGATGGTGAAGGGCGGCGCGATGATGAAGTGGTCGCCGTCCTGCCCCTCGCGGGTGCCGGTGCCGGGGTAGATGAGCAGCCCCTCCGCCATCGCGGCGTCGTAGATCCGGCGCGACACCTTCAGCGCCGCCGGCCAGGGCTCCTTCGTGGCGCGGTCCTTCACGATCTCGACGCCCCACATCATCCCGAGCCCGCGCACGTCGCCGACGAACTTGTGGCGCTTCAGCGTCCCGAGCCGCTCGCCGAGCAGTTTCCCGATGCGCGCGGCGCGGGCGATCAGCCCATGGCGCTCGATGTAGGCGAGCACCGCGTTGCCGATCGCCGCCGACAGCGGGTTGGCGCTGTAGGTGAAGCCGTGCTCGAAGTAGCCGCGCCCGGACGCGATCGCGTCGGCGACGAAGCCGCGCGCGATGACGGCGCCGAGCGGCGTGTAGCCGGCGGACAGCCCCTTGCCGGTCACGATGAGATCCGGCACGACCTTGTAGTGGTCGACCCCGAAGTTCTTCCCGGTGCGGCCGACGCCGGTCATCACCTCGTCGGCGATCAGGAGGATGTTGTACTTGTCGCACAGGGCGCGCGCGCGCTGCCAGTAGCCGTCGACCGCCGGCGCGGCCCCGAGCGTGGCGCCGACCACCGGTTCGGCCATGAACGCGGCGACGGTGTCGGGCCCCTCCTGCCGGAGGGTCCGCTCGAGATCGTCGACGCAGGCGATCTCGCAGGACGGGAACTTCAGGTCGTAGGGGCAGCGGTAGCAGTAGCAGGGGGCGATGTGCGGCGTCGCCGCGATGAGCGGGGTGTAGATCGCGCGGCGCGCGACATTGCCGGTCGCGGCGAGCGCTCCGAGCGTGCTGCCGTGGTACGACTGCCAGCGGGTGATCACCTTGTGCTTCGAGGGGCGGCCGCTCTCGACGTGGAACTGGCGCGCCATCTTGATCGCGGTCTCGACCGCCTCGCTGCCGCCGGAGACGAGGTAGACCCGCCCGGTCTTCTTCATGTCACCCGGGGCGAGCGCGGCGATGCGCGCCGACAGCTCCATGGTCTCGCGGGTGATGAACTGCGAGGAGTGCGCGAAGGCGAGGCGGCGCGCCTGGGCGGTCATCACCTCGGCGACCTCCTTCACGCCGTGGCCGATCGAGCAGACCACCGCGCCGCTGCAGGCGTCGAGGTAGCGGCGTCCCTCGGTGTCCTCGATGAAGACGCCCTCGGCGCGCGCGGCGATCGGGTAGGCGATTTTCAGGTTGCGCGGGAAGAGATGCGGGGCGAGGGCCGACGCGGCGCGCGCGGCGGCGCGGGTGCCGGGGCCGTCCGCCGGGCCGCCACGCGGCACGGTGGCGGCGGGTCGCCCCGCCGGGGTGGAACGCGGCGCCGGCTTGCGCGCCGCCTTCGCCTTCCGCGCCACGACCGGCGGGACCTCGGGCAGGCGGCCGGTCTCGATGCCGGGCGCCGGCCGGACGCGCGGGCGGGGAGGGCCGAGGGGCGTCTACAGGAAATACTGGTCCTCCTCGGAGGGAAGACTCTCCTCTTCGTCGTCGTCGCCCGAGTCCTCGTCGAGGAGGAGGCTGACCTCCTCGGCCTCGGAGATGGCGGCGGCGGTGAGGCGCTCGGCGGTCTGGGTCTTGTTGCGCAGCTCGGCGCGGACGCTCGCCTGGGCGCGCGCGGTGGCGCGGGCGATGGCGCCCGAGGCGATCAAGGTCATCTCGCGCGGGCGCGTCCTGCGCGCCGCCTTCTTCGCCGGCTTGCGGGCGGTGCGCACGCGAGCGGCCACGCGACGGGCGGCGGGACGGCGCTTCGCGGCCGCCTTGCGATGCGGTTTTCCCTTGCGGGCGCGAGCTTTCTTCTTGGTCGTGCGTCGTTTCATGGGCACTCCCCAGCGCCGCGCTAGCCGGCGCGCGAGCGCAGGAAGATTCCCTGCGGATCGAGCTCGTTGCGAATGATCCGAATCTCCTCGGGCGTCGGCGGCGGTGTTTCCCCGAGCGACGGCGCCGTCTTCACCTCCCAGCCGGTGTTCTCGCGCACTTTCTCGAGCGTGATCCCCGGGTGCAGCGAGACCAGCACCATCTCGCGGCTCTTCGGGTCGAACCTGTAGACCCCCATGTCGGTGATCACCGTCTCGGGCCCGCCGCGCAGGCCGAGCGCCTCGCGCTCGCCGCCGCCGCCGAGGTATCCGGGACTGGTGATGAAGTCGCACTTCTCGGGCATGGCGCGCTTCGAGTTGTTGATCGTGATCACGACCTTCTTCGCGAGCGCCGCGATCTCGCAGGCGCCGCCGCTCCCCGGCAGCCGCACCTTCGGCTTGTCGTACGGGCCGATGACGGTCGAGTTGATGTTCCCGAACCGGTCGACCTGGGCGCCGCCGAGGAAGCCGACGTCGATCTTGCCGTTCTGGAGATAGAGGTTGAAGACGTCGAGCATCGGCACGACCGCGAGCGATCCGGTCACGAGGCACGGGTCGCCGATCGAGATCGGCAGCCGGGTCGGCACGCACCCGACCGCGCCCGACTCGTAGATCATGCAGAGCCCCGGCGCGTGCAGGCGATGCGCGAGGTTCACCGCCAGCGACGGCACGCCGATCCCGACGAACACCACGTCGCCGTTCTTCAGCTCCTTCGAGGCGCGCGCGACCATCAGTTCGCTTGTGGTGTAGTCGGCCATCTCAGAATCCGTAGTTGACCGGCGCGCACATCTGCACGTCGGCCTCGAGCGCCGCGTGGCGCGGCCCCATCTTCTTGATGTAAGCGGCGCGGTCGGGGACGCCGTAGACCCATTCGTCGAGATAGCCCTTGAGCCCGGCTTCTTCCTTGGAGATGCGGTCCCAGTCGACGTAGAAATCGTTGTCGCGATCGTAGCCGCCCTGCACGAACGAGGGGTGCGCGCCGAACGGCTCGTGCACGACGGCGCTCACGATGATGCCGGGGATGATCGTCCGGTTCGGGTCGGCGCGGATGATCGAGGCATCGACGACCTCCTCGACCGTCACGATCACGCGCTGGCTCGCGAACGCCGCCTCCTTCTGCACGCCGTACAGGCCCCAGACCTGGGTGTTCCCCTCGGTGTCGGCGCGCTGCGCGTGCACGATCGTGACGTCGGGCCGGAGCGCCGGCACGCACCAGAGCATCTCGTCGCCGTACGGCGACTTGACCTGCTTGAACCCCGGGTTGACCTTGGTCAGATCGGTGCCGGGGTAGTTGCGGGTCGGCAGAAACGGCAGGTTCGAAGCCCCCGCCATGAAGCGCTGCACCATGCCGAAGTGGGTGTACTCCTCGATCGCGAGCGGCCGGGGCACGCCCTTCTCGACGGCGCGGCGGAAGGCGTGCAGCGGGCCGACTCCCGGGTTCCCGGCCCACGAGAAGATCATCTTCTTCGCGCAGCCGGCGGCGATCATCTGGTCGTAGATCAGGTCGGGGGTGAGGCGCGCCAGGGTCAGGTCGCGGCGCCCCTGGCGGATGATCTCGTGGCCCGCCGCGAACGGGATGAGGTGGGTGAAGCCTTCCATGACCACGAGGTCGCCGTCCCGCACGAAGCGGCCGATGGCGTCCTTCATGGACATGACCTTCGACATGGGGTGTGGCCCGCCCTCTCGCTTGAAACCCGCGCCGGATGCGGTGTTCGAGGCGGCCCCGGAGCGGCGCGCCCGCGGGCCGCGGGGTTCGGCGCGGAACGCGGATGATAACACAGCCGGATTCGGTGGTATGGTGGCGCCTCACCGTGTGCCCCCGGAGTGCGCTGCGCGTGTCAGGGGCACCTCTTCGTCCGCCGATCGGCGGACCGTTCTACGAGGTGGACCGATGACCCGAAGGGGAATGCTCACCCTGGCCGCAGCGGCGATCCTGCTCGGCCTCCTGATCCCGGCCTGCATGGGGGCCGGCAGCGCCGCGAAGCCGATCGAGCTGAAGACCGACGACGACAAGACGCTCTACGCGCTGGGCCTGCAGATCGGCGGCACCCTGATGCCGTACGGCCTGAGCGCCACCGAGATCGAGTTCGTCAAGCGGGGGCTCGCGGACGCGGCGCTCGGCACCAAGCCCGAGGTCGACGCGGCCACCTACGGGCCCAAAGTGAGGGACATCATGCAGTCGCACATCGCGAAGAAGGCGGAAGGGGAGAAGACGCGCTCGGCGGCCTTCCTCGCCACCGCGGCGAAGGAGAGCGGCGCGCAGGCGCTCCCGTCGGGTCTCGTCTACACCGAGATGACCAAGGGGAGTGGCGCCACCCCCGCGGCGACCGACACCGTCAAGGTGAACTACCGCGGCACGCTGGTCGACGGCACCGAGTTCGATTCGTCGTACAAGCGCAACGAGCCGGTCGAGTTCCCGCTCAACGGCGTCATCCCCTGCTGGACCGAGGGTCTTCAGAAGATGGCGGTCGGCGGCAAGGCGAAGCTGGTCTGCCCGTCGTCGATCGCCTACGGCGACAACGGCCGCCCGCCGGTGATCCCCGGCGGCGCCACGCTCATCTTCGAGGTTGAGCTGCTCGAGGTGAAGGGGAAGCCGCCCGCCACCAAGTAAAAGATACGGACCGCCCGGCCTCTCGAATGTGCGGGGGGCCGGGCGTTTTTTTTTGCCCGGGGTCAGAGATCGCCTCGATTGGCGCGCGCGACGAAATCCTCGAGCGTCACGATGCGGACCCGGTCGATGCGGGTCAGGTGTTTCTGGAGACCACCCTCGGTGTAGAACTCGCGGAGAGTCCAGCCCGGACCACCGAGGACGAGGTAGGCCGTCTCGTACCCGCCGCCCTCGACGAGCTCGGCGAGCGAGAGGACCTCGAACGGCACCTTCTGCTCCGCAGTCCCGCCGACCTGCTGCCACTTCATCGAGATCACCCACGACCGGGCGTCCTTCTCCGCGACCGCGTCGACCACGTGGCGGCCTCCACCCGGACGACGCCCCACCCGCACCTGGGTCCGGCAGGCGTAGCCACCGAGGGCGAGCGCCGGGAGCACCATCTGTTCGAGGACCGCGCCCGTTCTCGTGTTCCGGCTGGGCATGCTCTAGAGGTTGCGGGTCGCCAGGACTTCTCTCGCCGGCGTTCGATCCCCGGTGCAGCTGATTCGTCGGGGGGCGGTCAGGTAGCGGAGCGTGTAGCCCAGGGTGGAGTAGAGGTCGACGATCCGCCTGGTGGCCTGGTTGACCAGGACGACCGGTCCCGGATGCTTCGCGAGCCATTCGGCGGTTCGAACCTGGTCCGGCCATCCGAAGCCGCCCTTGGAGTAGCTGGTGAATTCCACGTCATAGGGTGGATCGGCATAGACGAAGTCGCGCCGCTCGAGAACGACCTTCTCGAAATCCAGGTTGGCGAATTCCCACCGGGCGAGGTGGAGGCTGTACCCCGTGAAGTCGGCGGTGTAGCGAATCGTCTTGTAACGACCGAACGGGACGTTGAATTGTCCGCTGCGGTTGAACCGGCAGAGGCCGTTGTAGCCGGTGCGATTCAGGTAGTAGAAGAGCGCCGCCGCCTCGGGGGTGTTCGCCTCTCCGTCCGCGAGCAACCGGTTGAATTTCGTCCGGTGCCGGTAGAACAGCCCGCTTTCGTTCCGCATGGCCAGATCGGTCCGCAGTCCACGCTTGAGACACCGATAGAAATTGACCAGGTGCGGATTCACGTCGTTCAGGAGGGCGCGAACCGGATTCAGCCCCAGGGTGATGGCGAGGCCCCCGCAGAACGGCTCGACCAGCCGGCGGTCACGCTGCCCGCTCCAGATCGGCAGGATGTGGGGCAATTGCCACCGCTTGCCGCCCGCCCACTTGAGCGGCGGACGCAGGGGTTCCGCAGGGGGAGGCGGCTGCTCCCTCGGCTTTGCTGAAGTCATCGCACGCGGCATGTCGTCGAATACTACAGACTGGTATCCTGTCGAAGCAATTCAAGAGGAGACCATGCCGACCATCGCATTTCACGGCGCCGCGGGGACGGTCACCGGGTCGCGCTATCTCGTGACCGCGCACGCGGCGGGCGGCGAGGACCAGCGGATCCTCGTCGACTGCGGCATGTACCAGGGGCTCAAGGATCTGCGCGAGCGGAACTGGGCGCCGACGCCGTTCGACGCCGCCGCGCTGCCGTTCGTCGTGCTGACGCACGCGCACATCGACCACAGCGGCATGCTCCCGCGCCTCGTCAAGCAGGGATTCAAAGGCCGGATCATCTCGACCCAGGCGACCTACGAGCTGGCGCAGCTCCTCCTGATGGACGCGGCGCACCTCCAGGAAGAGGACGCGGAGTTCCTCAACAAGAAGGGGCTGTCGCGGCACAAGCCGGCGCTGCCGCTGTTCGACTCCGACGATGCGAAGTCGACGCTGCAGAAGTTCACCGTGCGCCCGTACGGCGCCTGGACCGATCTCCCGGATCGCTTCGCCTTCCGCTTCCTCAACGCCGGGCATCTCCTCGGGTCGGCGATGATCGACTTGAAGGTGACGGAGGACGGCAAGCCGACCTCGATTCTCTTCTCGGGAGATCTCGGGCGCTTCGGCGTGCCGCTCAACCCCGACCCCGACGCGCCGCCCGAGGCCGATCACCTCGTGCTCGAGTCGACTTACGGCGACCGCGCCCACCCCGCGTCCAGCCTGTACGACCAGCTCGAGGCCGTGGTGAAGGAGACGATCGCGCGGCATGGCATCGTCGTCGTGCCGG
>DATKFL010000059.1:0-2157 GCA_035511355.1 Dongiaceae bacterium | reverse complement strand
CCTGCATTCATGAGCGACCTGTGGGTCGACCCCTGGGAGTACCGTAACAAACTGGAAGCTGCCGCCCTCTACCTCGATCGCTTCGGAATGCAGGTGTCGGTGTACAACCACCAGCTTTGCACGATTCCGAAGCCCATCTGGCGGTTTTCGAGAAAGGCTATCTCCGACTGGAAGAATGAGTTTCTCCCCGGCTGCAGCGCCTGTGTGATGCGAGGCGACTGCGGCGGCTTTTTCTCATCCTCGATCCGTCGTCGGTTCAGCGACCATATCAGGCCTCTCACAACCGCTGAAGTCGATGAACCGGAATCGCACCCCTCGGACTCGTTCTAATCGGTCTCACTGGAACGGATCCCCTCCACCCACGCCAGCGCGAACCAGAGCGCGGCACCGGGACGGCGGCCCCAGACGCGCGCCGCCGCGGCGGCGTCGATCACCTGGGCGGCGCTGACCTTGCCGGTCGCGGCGGTCGCCTCGGCCGCCCCTTCGAGGACACGCGCCAGGTTTTCGACCAGAGGCGCGAAGCGCGGCTCGCCGGAACAGCCGCCGAAGAAGACCCAGTCCGAGCGGGACGGCCGGGCACCCGCTTCATGTAGAAGCGCCACTAGCTTGCGTCCGACGCGCGGGTCGTTGCCGGCCCGCTCGTACGATTCGATGTAGGCGTTCCAGACCGCCATGAATCCGGGAATCTCGGGCCAGAGCCGCAGGATCTCGTGATCCTCGTCCTGCAGGATGACCCGGCCGCCCGGACGCACGGCGCGCACCATGACGCGCACGAGATCGCACGGGCTCGGCAGGTGCTCGAGCAGGAAGCGGGTGTGCGCGATGTCGAACGAGCCCCACTCGCCCTCCGCGAACGGGGGCGCGAGCGCGTCGCCGAGCCGGAGATCGATCGGAGCGCGCCCCGGGTCGGCGGCCGCGGTCTCCGCCAGCATGGCGATCGCGGCGTCCCGTTGCGCCGCGCTCCGCTCGACGCCGACGACGAGCCCGTTCGCTCCGGCGGCGCGCGCGAAGGCGCGGCTCATCTGCCCGAGACCGGAGGCGAACTCGGCCACCCGGTCGCCCGGGCGCACGTCGATGCGGCGGAGGGCCGGCGGGTTGATCACCTCGTTCATCATCCGCAGCCGCTCCTGCTCGCGGCCCGAGGTCCCGTGCACGTAGATGCTGTCGTGGCTCATGCGGTGATGATAGAAGATCGCGGCCCGCGCGGCGCGGGTGACGAGGGAGCGGCGGCCGATGGCAGGGAGCGGGGGGACGATCGTCTGGTTCCGCCTCGACCTGCGGGTCGACGACAACCCGGCGCTCGCCTGGGCGGCGGCGCGCGGCGGGCCGATCGTCCCGGTCTACATCTGGGCCCCGGAAGAGGAAGGGGACTGGCCGCCCGGCGCGGCGTCGCGCTGGTGGCTCGATCGGTCGCTCGCGGCGCTCGCGACGTCGCTGGCCGCGCGCGGGTCGCGGCTCGTCCTGCGGCGCGGGCCGAGCGGTGCTGCGCTTCTCGACCTGGCGCGCGCCACCGGCGCGGACGCCGTCGCCTGGAACCGGCGGAGCGAGCCGGCCCTGGTGGCGCGCGACCGCAAGGTCGGCGCGGCGCTCGCCGCCGCCGGTCTTGCGACCGCCGACTTCAACGCGCACCTGCTGTTCGATCCGCGGGAGGTGCGCACCCGGGGTGGCGGTCCCTTCAAGGTCTTCACCCCGTTCTGGCTGGCCTGCCTCGAGCGCGACGATCCCGGCGGACGGGTCGCCGTGCCGGTGCGCCTCCCGGCGCCGACCGTCCGGCCCGCCTCGGAGGAGCGCGCCTCGTTCGCGCTCGCGCCGCGCCTCGCGTGGGACGCCGGGCTCGCCGCATCATGGACGCCCGGCGAAGCGGGGGCGCGCGCGGCGCTCGATCGATTCGCCGGCGCGGCGCTCGACGCCTACCCGGTCGGCCGCGATCGCCCCGCGGTGACCGGCACGTCGCGTCTCTCGCCCCACCTCCACTTCGGCGAGATCGGGCCGCGCGCGGTGTGGGGCGCGCTCCCGGCCGTCGCCCCGCCGGCGCGGGCGCGCCGTCCGCGGACCGGCGCGATCCCGGGCGACCCGGTGGCCGCGTGGCGACGCGAACTGGGGTGGCGCGACTTCGCGCACCATCTGCTCGAACATTTCCCGCACACGCCGGAGCGA
>DATKFL010000058.1:0-15871 GCA_035511355.1 Dongiaceae bacterium | reverse complement strand
GGCCGGCATGTCGAGCAGGATCACCCGATCGTCCGAGAGCACTTCCAGAACGTCGCCCGCTTCCATCTTGCGGACCGTCTCCGCGGTGCGCACGATCGGCACCGGACAGAAGAGCCCCAGGGTGTCGAGGAGGCGGTCTCCCTTCAATCCCTCGGGCGCGGGCTCGCAGGGCGGATCCTTCGGCTCGCGCATCGGGGAATCCTCCCGGGGCCCTCTCGACCCCGCGAAGGAGCCGCATTCTATCAAAGGCTGCCCGCGGCGCGCATGGTTGACGCTTCAGGAGGGGTCCGATAGCCTGAGCCCATGCGAACCGGTCACGGCGCGCGCGCCGGCCTCGCGATGCCGCAGTCCTGGCGGCTGGCCGCCTTGGTCGCGCTTCTGGCGCTCGGGGCGTCGACCGGGGCCGCGGTCGAGCCGGAAGGGCCGCTGCCGGTCGATCCGGAGTTGTACCGCCAGCAGGTCGAGATCACCGCCGGATTCACCGGGGCCGACGCCGACCGGGTGGCGCGTCTCCTGTCGCCGCGGCTCAAGACCTACGTCGCCTGTCACGCGCTGGCGCCGGAGGACGGGTACTACGGCGCCGATCAGCTCCGCCTGCTGCTCCGCCGCCTCTTCCGCGGCCGCGAGACGACCGGGTTCAAGCTGGTCAGCACGGTGACTCGACGGCCCGACGGCCAGGCGGTCCTGCAGGCGATCTGGTCCTATCGCGACGCCGCCTCCGCCACCGCCCAGTTCCACCTCGCCTTCACCCTGGCGCACCAGGGGAATGGCTGGCGGCTGCGCGAGATCCGCGATCTTTCGTGAGTCTCGTCGCGGGATTTCTCCTCGTCGTCCTCGAACTCCTGCTGCTGGTCTTCGCCGGGGCCGACCTGCGCGCCGACCTGGCCCTCCTGACGCCGGGGTGGCGCGCCCTTCTCCCGGCGGCCGCCCTGGCACTCCTCCTTCCCCTGCTCGCGCGGCGGGTGCGCCGTGCGCTGCCGCGCGCGGCGGTGCAGGTCGCGGTGGTGCTCGGGATCGCGGTGACCGGCGCGGCCGGGCTGACGCTCGTCGTCGAGGCGGCCTCGCGACGCCTGGTCGATCAGTGGGACACCGGCGCCAACGAACGGCTCGAGGCGCGCGCCCGCCTGCTCGAGGACGACGTGCGGTGGTTCCTCGACGCGATGGTCGCGTCGTTCGCGGCGCCGCTCCCGGATCTCCGCCGGCCGCAGACCGCCTTCGCGTGGCTCGAGGCGCAGCAGAGCGGCTCGGCGCTCCCCTCCGACCGGCTCGGCCTGGCGTTGTACAGCGCCGAGGGGACGGCGATCGCCTGGACGGGCAACAGCACGCCGCCGCCCGCCGACCTGCTCGTCCCCATGACGCCGGGCTCGGTCTACGCGGTCGCCGGTTCGGAGGAGACGCCGCGGCTGTTCGCCGTGCGCTCCGATCCGTTCACCGGCGTACGGCGCATCGCCGAGTTCCTCCTCCGGCCGCCGCCCGAGGATCCGGCGGTCGACCCGGACCCGGGCGCCCACTTCGAATTCCTGCCGCACTGGCCGGGAGTCGGCCCGGCCCGCATCCAGCCCCGTCTCGGGCTCGAGGATCCCGACACGCTCGCCGGGCTGTTCGAGATCCAGGGGGATCGCCACTGGTGGCGCGCCGGCCGGCAGCGTCTCCTGAGCCTGACTCTCCCCCTGCGCGCCCCTGGCGGTCACGAGATGCTCACCGCGACCCTCCAGGACCGGCGCGCCTACGAAGAGGTCACCGCGCGGGGCGCGGTCGCCCGGCGCCTGTCGATCCTGCTGCTCGCTCTCGGGGTCGCCGCCGCCGCCGCGCTCGCCAACCGCAGCCTGCCGCGGCCCCTGGCGCGGCTCGCGCTCGGCGTCGGGGCGATCGCGATGCTGCGGTGGCTCCTCCTCCTGATCGCGCCCGACGACGCGCTGCCGCCCCTGTCGATCTACGACATCACCATCTACGCGTCGTCCCGGTGGGGTGGCCTCCTGCGCTCGCCGGCCGACCTTCTCCTGACCGCGATCGGGGCGCTCGGGGTGGCCTGGCTGGTCCGCGGGACGCTCGCCTCCCTCGCCCTCCCGGTGCACGCCGCCACCCGGGTCGCGCGCCGGCTGCTCGGCGGTCTCGCGGCCCTCGCCGCGGCCGGGGCGGCGTTCGCGGGTTTGCACCTCTTCCTGGACCAGGTGGTGCTCGACGCGCGCATCGATCTCACCCGCATCGACTGGGACTCCGCACTCCTGCCGCGACTCGCCCTGCAGAGCGCGCTCTTCTTCGCGGTGGCGGCGGCCGGCATCGTGGTGGTGGCGCTCGCCGGCGTCGCCCTCGGGAGCGGCGCGCCGCGCCCGGCCGGCGCCGCCGCGCTCGTGGGCCTGCCCCCGGCGCTCCGCGCGGTGCTGTTCACGCTGGCGGTCACCGGGCTGTACGTCGCGTTCGCGCAGCATTCGTACGGCCGGCTGCGGCGCGAATTCTTCGAAAACGACCTGATGCAGCGGGTGCTGTACCAGTCGGTCGGGCGCGCCACCGAGCTGCGCGACTCGTTGCGCCTCGTCGACGAGGGCTGGTTCGAGGCGGCCGCCGGCTACGACGACGACCAGGAGAGCCCCGGGAGCCTCGCCTACCGGCTCTGGAGCCGGACGCCGCTCGCGGCGATGGGGCTCGCGTCGTCCCTGAGGCTTCTTGACGAGGATGGGCGCGAGATCAGCCGCTTCGCGGTGAACCTCGGGATCATGTTCGAGCCGCGCTTCGCCGAGGCGCGCGAAGCGGCGGGCGCCGAGCCGATCGCCCTGCCGCCGCGCGAGGGGGTGACCCTCCGCAAGGCGGTCCTGTTCGGCTCGCGCTGGATCGAGACGATCGGCTCGCCGCGGCGGCTGCTCGTCCTGACCGTCGTCGATGACTACGACAACGTCCCGCTGCTCGGCGCCGAGGCGGCCTACCTGCCGCTCCTGCGCTCGCACGCGCTGTCGCGCACCAACCCGGAACTGCTCCGCTTCGAGCCGTTCGTCGCCGTGTTCGGCCCGGGACTCGAGCGGCTGTACGAGTCGGGGGGCGAGATCCCGGCGCCGTCGCCGCAGATCGTGGCCCGGCTGGAGCGCGACCCGTTCGTCTGGAGCGACGAGGCGGTCGGCGAGGGCCCGGCGCGCATCCTCTATTTCCGCGGGCGGGGCGAGACCTTCGCCATGGCGCACCTGCGCCGCGACCTGGTCGGATCGCTGGCGGCCTGGCTGCGACTCTCCATCCTGAACGGCCTGGTGCTCTTCCTCGCGCTGGCGGCGGCGCGCGCGGTCGGCGGCATCGGCGGCGCGCCCCTGAGGCCGCTCGTGCCGGCGGGGTCGTTCTACGCCCGCCTGACGACCGTTTTCCTGGTCACCGCGCTCGCGCCGCTGCTGTCCCTTGCCTGGTTCGCCACGCGCTACAGCGCGCGCGAGTCGGAGCGCAATCTCGTCGCCTCCGGACTGGCGTCGCTGCAGACCGTGCGCCGCGTCGCCGAGGATTACCTGAATCTTCCCGACCCGGGGTACGGGCGCAATCTGGACAACGAGGTGGTCTTCTGGCTGAGCCGCGTGGTGCGCCAGGACATCAACCTGTACCGCGGCGCCGACCTGGTCGCGACCAGCACCCCGGAGCTGTACGGTTCGGCGCTGCTCAACCGCCGGCTCGACGGCAGCGTTTTCGAGGCGCTCTACCTCGATCGCGAGCCCTTCCGGCTGGCGCGCGCCCGGGTCGCCGGGCTCGACTACCGCACCCTCTCCGCGCCGATGCGGCTCGACCCGCAGGGGACCATCGGCGTGGTCTCCATCCCGCTGGCGGCGCAGTCGCGCGCCGTGGCGCGCCGCGCCGAGGAGCTGGGCGACGCGATCCTGATCTCCTCCTGCCTGACGGTGGCGCTGCTGGCCCTGGTCGGCTGGATCGTCGCGCGCCGGGTCTCCGGTCCGATCGCGTCGCTCGCCGGGGCGTCCCGGCGGGTCGCGGCGGGCGATCTCGAGGTGCGGGTGGCGTCACGCTCGCACGACGAGATCGGCATCCTGGTCGGATCGTTCAACAGCATGGCGGAGTCGCTCCAGCGGCAGCGCCAGGACCTGGGCCGGCGGTCGGAGTACATCGAGACCATCCTGGCGCGCGCGACCACCGGCGTGCTGTCGCTCGACGCGCGCGGCGCGGTGATCACCATCAACCCGGCGGCGCAGCAGCTCCTGGCGCGCGGCGAGCGGTTGCCGCAGCCCGGCGACGACCTGGCGGATCACCTCGTGGAGGCGCCGCGCCTGCAGCCGTTCGCCGAGGCGCTCGAGCGCTCGCTCGAGGGCCGTCTCGAAGGCGAGGTGTCGCTCCGCCTCGGAACCGGCGAGGAGGACCGGCGTCTCCGGGCGGTCTTCCTGACGTTCAGCCACGGCGACCACCTGCCGGGGCGGATCGTCATCGTCGAGGATGTCACCGACATCGTGCGCACCGGCCGGCTCGCCGCCTGGGCCGAGATGGCGCGCCGGATCGCGCACGAGGTCAAGAACCCGCTCACCCCGATCCAGCTGTCGGTGGAGCACGTGCGCCGGCTCTGGCGCGCCAACGACCCGCGCTTCGGCGTGGTCCTGCAGGAGTGCCTCGACAACATCCAGGGCCAGGTGCGGGCGCTGCGACAGATCGCCACCGAGTTCTCCGCCTACGCACGCCTGCCGCGCCTCCGGCCGGAAGTGACCTCGGTCGAGACCCTCCTGAGCGAGGCGCTGGCGCCGTATGCCGCCGCCGCGCCCCCCGGGGTGACGCTGGCGCGGGTCGTCGAGCCCGGTCTGCCGCCGCTGTACCTCGATCGCGCGGTGATCGGGCGGGTGCTCGTGAACCTGGTGGAGAACGCCCTGCAGGCGATGCCGCACGGCGGGCGCCTGGAAGTCGGGGCGAGTCTCCGGCCGCACCCGCCGGCGAGCCGCGCTGCCGGCGCCGAAGGACGATCGGTCCGTCTCGTGGTGCGCGACACCGGCACCGGGATCGAACCGGACATCCTGGCGCGCATCTACGAGCCCTACTTCTCCACCAAGAGCGGGGGCACGGGGTTGGGGCTCGCGATCGCGCGGAACGCGGTCGAGGAGCACGGCGGCACGATCGAGATCGAGAGCCGGCCCGGCGCGGGCACGACGGTCACGGTCGATCTGCCGGTGCCGGCGGCGGGAGCGGGGGCGCTGGCCGCGGGGTGAGGCGGGGCGGTGCGGCGGACTACGAGGTCTCGTACAGGATGCTTTGCGGGGGCCCCTCGAGAAGCTCTCCCCCTTTGTGCCGGAGGGCCTGCAGATCGGCCTCGCCTCCGGTATGGAAGCGGTCGCGGTAGTCGCGGTTGACCCAGCGCACCGTCGCGAGGTACTCACCCGGCCGGTCGAGCCGGCGCATCATGTGCTGGGTGACGAAACCGCGCGCCCGCTTCATCTGCCGGGTCCAGTCCTCGCAGTGGCGCTCGAACTCCGACGCCTTGTCCGCCTTCACGCGAAAGGTCACGAGGTCGACGATCATGCGCTCACCTCACGTCAGGCGCCGGGGGTGCGCGGCGGCACCGCGGGGGCCAGGTCCACGTCCGCGCCCACCTCGAGCTGGTGCTCGAGGATGGCGATGCGACGGATGCGGAGCCTGACCGCCAGGGTGCGGTCGGCCACCGGCCAGGGGTTTTCGATCACCGCCGGGACCTCGATGCGCGGCAGGAAGTCGCGCAGGTCGATCTTCCCGGCGCCGGGGATCTGCAACGGCAGGCTCGAGACGACGCCGTAGTACTGGTTGGTGCGGGGATCGCGGTCGACGGTGACCACCGGCGAGACGATCTGATCGAGCGCAATGCTCCGGCTCTTGACCCGGATCTTGAACGTCGCCTTGCCGCCGGTCAGGACCAGGTCGCTCGGATCGAGCAGCGTCAGCTCGGTGCTCATCAGGCTGCTGCCGACGGTCAGGGTCTGCGGCGTCGAGGCGCGCAGGAAGTCGAGGAGCGCGCGCTCCTGCACCGTGAAGCGCACCTCCGAGGCGTCGCCGATCGGCGGCTTGGGCGGCGGCGCCGCCGCGCCGAGCGCCGCGCAGGACGCCACGACGAGGATCAGTTGTCGGGTGAATCGCACGGAGTGTCGCGCTCCCGGAAGAGGCGGCAGTATAGCACGCGCCCTCGAGCGCGCCGGGCGGCGCCACCGCACGATCAGGCGCCGGTCAGGAGGCGCCGCACCTCGACGAGGGTGCGCAGCCGCGCGGTCGCCGCCGGGGCATCGAGCGTCCCCAGGTCGGGTCCGGTGCCGAGGACGAGGCGCTCGGCCGGCGGCAGATGGCGCGCCGCGCGCAGCCGCGCGGCGATCGCCTCGGCGCTCTCCGGCGCCGCGTCGCCGCCGACCAGGCCGAGACCGACGAGGGTGGTTTCCGAAAGCGCCGCCGCCTCGATCGCGGCGAGATTCTCCGGCGCGGCGACGCAGTCGACGCTCAGGCAGCCGAGGCGCTTCAACCGGCCGAGACCGGGCGCGATGGCCGCGATCGAAGCGCCTTCGAGGTGCAGCACCAGGGTGGCCGAGACGCCGCGGCCGAGCACTTCGAACAGGCGCGCGAAGATCGGCATGTCCTCGGGGTGCGCCGCCAGACCCGGCTCGTCGATCTGGATGACGCCGGCGCCCGAGGCCTGCAGCGCGCGCACCTCCTGGTTGAGCGCGATCGCCAGACCCATCGCCAGGGCGTTCGGCTCGCCATAGGCATGGTCTTCCACCAGGCGCGCGAGGGTGGCGGGGCCGGTGAGGATCGGCTTCACCGCCCGATCGACCCCCTGGCTCGCGAACAGGTGGTCTTCGGCGACCAGGGCGCCTTTCCAGGAGATCTCGCCGCGCACCACCGGGACACGGTAGGCGCGACTGCCGCCAGGGAACCCGTCGCGTTCGGCTCCCAGTTCGATCCCCGCGAGTCCCATGAGCGTGGCCGCCACCGGGTCGGCCCGCCCGATCCGCCCGTCGCTCGGGAGGTCGCATCCGGCGGCGATCTGGGCCCGCACCGCCGCGCGGGTGGCACGGTCGCGCGCCGCCTTTTCCTCGTCGGGCGCGGCGGCGCGCAGCGCGGCCCACGCCTCCCCCTCGGGAAGGCCGCGCCACGGGAAGGAGCCGTTGTTGGCGATCTTCATGCCGGTTTCTTCTTCGCCGCGCCGCCCTTGTTCGACGGCGGCGCCGGCATCGGGGCGAACGCCACCGCGGAAGGGGCGTCCCCGGTCGCGATCGTGGCGGTGACTTCGAGTCCCGGCAGGGCGATCACCGAGACCGAGCTCGACCCGGAGTTGGCGACGAACAGGCGGGTGGCGCGGTCGTTGATCGCCAGGGCGACCGGCTGGCGCCCGACCGGGACCGTCGCCACCACCTGGCGCGACGCGACGTCGAGGGCGGTGACGTCATCGCTCCCGCGGTTGGCGACGAGCGCCATCGTGCTCCTCGGCCGGAACAGGATGGCGCCCGGTTTCTGCCCGGCCGGAAGGCGGGTTGCGACGACAAGGCGGGCGATGTCGATCACGGCCACCATCCCCGCGTCGCCGAGCGTGGCGAGCATGAAGCGTTCATTGGGGCTCAGCGCGACCCCTTCCGGGCCGGCGCCGACCTTGAGCGTCTTGAGGGTCTTCAGCGCCGGGACGTCGAGAATGGTCAGCGTGTCGCCGGCGCGATGCGCCACCCAGGCCCGATTGCCGCCGCGCGCCAGCGCCACCGCGCGCGGGTCGGGCTGCGCCGTCGTCGTGCTGCGCTCCACGACGTCCTTCATGGCGTCGATCAGCAGGAGGCGACGGCTCCCTTCGCTGGTCACCAGGAGCCGCCGGCCGTCGGGCGTCAGCGCCAGCGAGCGCGGCTTCTCCATCTGGCCATGGCGGATCGTCTTGATCACCTTGAAGGATTTCAGGTCGATGACCGAGAGCGTGCCGTCGCCGTGGTTCGCGACCCAGGCCTTGCGGCCGTCGCGCGACACCGCGAGACCGCGCGGCGTCTTCCCGACCGGGATGGTCGCCGCGAGGCTGTTCGCCGGCTGGTCATACACCGTGACCGTGTCGTCACCGGCGTTCGCGACCAGCAGGCGGCCGTCGGGCTCGCCGGCCCGCGCCGCCGGGGATCCGACGAGAAGCGCCGCGAGGACCACCAGGGCCGCGCCGACCCCGAAGCGCCCCCGCGGGGCCGCCCGCATCGTCATCATGTCGGAGGACATGGCGCCGATGCTCGACGCCGCGGGGCCGCTTGTCAAGACGATTCTCCGGCCAGCAGCCGCCTGAGCGCCTGGACCGGATCGGTGGCACGCGTCAGCCGCTCGCCGAGCAGGACCGCCTGGTAGCCTGCGGCGCGCAGGCGATCGAGATCGGCCGCGGTCTCGACCGCGCCGGCCGCCACCCGCACCGACCCCGCCGGCAGGGACTCCGCGAGTCGCAGGGCGGTCTCGATCGGCGCGCCCGGTTCGGCGCCGCCGCGCGCATTCACCAGGATCAGGCTGGCGCCGCAGGCCGCGGCGCGTTCGATGTCGGCCGCGTCGCGCACCTCGACGAGCGCCTCCATGTGCAGGGAGCGCGCGACGCCGATGAGGGTGGTGAGCGTGCGCGGCGGCAGGAGCCGCGTCATGAGAAGGAGCGCGTCGGCTCCGTAGGCCCGGCTGCGATAGACCTGGTACTCCTCGAGCAGGAAATCCTTGCGCAGGATCGGCAACGGGGTCGCGGCGCGGGCCGCCTGCAGGTCGCGCGGCGAGCCCTTCAGGAACCGCTCGTCGGTCAGGACCGAGAGCGCCGCGGCGCCCGCCTCCGCGAAGCCGCGCGCGAGGGCATCGGCGCCCTCGGTTCCCGCCCCGCTCCCGCCGATCTCGGCGACGATCGCCGGGGCCGCGGCGCCGGTGAGCGCGGCGGCGAACGGGTGCGCCGGCGACGCGGAGCTCGCCAGCTCGATGGCGCGGCGCATCGAGATCGACCGCATCTCGGCGGCCACCTCGGCGCGCTTGGCGGCGACGATCCGATCAAGCACGTCCAACGGCGGCCTCGGCGCGGCCGCCGCGCAGGAAATTGCCGAGGAGGTCGAGTCCGCGCTCGGTCAGGATCGCCTCGGGATGGAACTGCACCCCCTCGGTCCGGTGTCGCCGGTGCCGGAGCGCCATCAGCGCGCCGTCCTCCGCGTGCGCCGTCGCCTCGAGACAGGCGGGGAGCGCGGTCTCGTCCACCACGAGCGAGTGATAACGGGTGGCGGTGAGCGGGTTCGGGAGTCCGGCGAACAGCCCCCGCCCGTCGTGCCGGACGGCGCTCGTCTTGCCATGCATCAGGCGCGGCGCCGGGACGATCCGCCCCCCGAACGCCTCGGCGATCGCCTGATGCCCGAGGCAGACGCCCAGGATCGGCACCCGCCCGGACAAGCGCCGCACCACCTCGATCGTCGTCCCGGCCCCGGCCGGCCGTCCCGGGCCGGGCGACAGGAGGATCGCCTCGGGCGGCTGCGCCGCGACCGCGTCGAGGTCGACGGCGTCGTTGCGCGCGACGGTCGCTTCGAACCCGAGGATCGTGACGTACTGCGCCAGGTTCCAGGTGAACGAGTCGTAGTTGTCGATGATCAGGATCACGGCGCGCCGGCGTCCTTTTCGTCCTTCTCGAGAATCCCGAGGGTCTTCGGGACCTCGAACACCACCATGATCGGATCGGCCAGCCCCTGGGTGCGGAAGAGGAGCCGGAGCGGCACGCCGTTGAGCCCGCTCTCCGGAATCGGGAAATAGAGCACGTCCTCCATGAGCGACTTCGGCGGCAGCTGCACCTGGTCGATGATCAGCGCGCGTCGCGAGGAGGACGGATAGAAGTCGCTGCCGATCACGGTGAACAGCGCCGTGCCGTTCGAGGTGATCGCGCGGTTCTCGCGGAACAGGCGCCGGTCGACGTCCAGCCGCGGATAGCGCGCCGCCACCTCCGAAGCCGGCGCCACCCCGTACTGCCTCCCGAGCGGGTCCTCGAGCAGGAACGACTCGCGCGACACCGCGAACGTGGTCTTCGACTTGTTCACCACCTGCACGAACAGCGGGAAGTAGGGCTCGGCGCGGACGTAACGCGCGGCGTCGACGCCGACCACCATCCGCACGAGCGCGCCGTCCTCGCGGTAGTTGTACGGGCTGAGCTTGTCGCTCAGGGTGCCGACGACGTTCGGATTGCGCTGCACGCCGGCGCAGGCGGCGAAGGCCCCCGCGACGAGGGCCGCCGCGACGACCCGCCCGACTCTCCATCCCCTGCGCATCCTGCCCTCCGACCTCGGACCCCTTCCGGAACGCCTCATCTTATCGCGACGCGGCCGGTTCAGGTGCCGACCACGCGGTCGTACAGGGCCCGCGCGCGCGCCGCGTCGTCGGTGCCCGAGATGATGGCCCGCCCGTCGGCGAACAGGGCGAGGGTCACCCCCTCGAAGGCGAGGCGCAGGAGATAAGGGTTCCTGGTCACCGGGCCGAGGGGACGAAGCCGCTCCTCCAGGCGGGCCAGGTCGAGCGCCACGCCGGGGCCGGGGTGCACCTGAACGGCGTGCCGTCCGCACAGGGTCGTGGCGCGCGCTCCGAGCCCCCCGGCGAGGTACTCGTAGGTCCCCTGCTCGCACGCCGGACAGCCGGCCGAGATCGACGCGCGATCCATCCGCATCCGCTGCGTCAGGTTGTCCCACAGGTCGACCGCCACGAGATCGCGGCTGATCGCGGCGCGCGCGCCGGAGAGGATCTTGATCGCCTCGGCCGCCTGCACCGCGGCGACCAGGGACGCGATCGGCGCGATGATCCCGGCGGTGTCGCAGGTCTCGGTCGTCCCGGGTGGCGGCGCCACCCGCACGAGGCACCTGAGACAGGGCGTCACCCCCGGCAGGATGGTCATCGACAGACCGTACGCCCCGACGCAGGCGGCGTAGATCCAGGGAACGTTCTGCTTCAAGGCGTAGTCGTTGATCAGAAAGCGGGTCTCGAAGTTGTCGGTGCCGTCGAGCAGCACCCCCGCCCCCTCCGCCAGCGCATCGATGTTGCCGGCGTCGAGGTGCGCCGGTTTCGCCTCGATCGTGACCCTCGGATTGATGGCGCGAAGGTGGCGGGCGGCGGCCGCCGCCTTCGGCAGCCCCTGGGTGACGTCGTCTTCGTCGTAGAGGGTCTGGCGGTGCAGGTTGGTGCGCTCGACGAAATCGCGGTCGATCAGGGTCAGGCGCCCGACGCCGGCGCGCGCGAGCAGATCGGCGACATGGCTGCCGAGCGCTCCGCATCCCACCACGACGGCGTGCGCCGCCTGGAGTCTCTCCTGGCCTTCCGCGCCGAGACCGCGGAACAGCGCCTGGCGCGCGTACCGCTCATCGATCGGCATGCCGCTCCTTCGCTCCCGTCGCCGCGCGCCGCGACGGCGGGGCGGATGCCTCGAGCGCCCGGGTCACCGCGCGGCGCATCGCCGCGATCGGCGCCTCGCGGCCGGTGAACTCCGAGAACTGCGCCGCCCCCTGCGCGACGAACATCTCGAGACCGCCGCGCGCCTCCAGCCCGATCGCCTGCGCGCGGCGCATCAGCAGGGTCTCGATCGGGTTGTAGATCAGAGCGTAATAGCGCGGCGTCTTGAGCCACGTGGCCGGGATCGGCGTCCGCGCGGGGCGCGGCGTCATGCCGACCGGTGTCGCGTTGACCACGAGATCGCCGCGGAAGCCGCGCGCGCCCGCCCAGCCGCGGGCGAGGACGCCGGTCGCGCGCGCCAGCGCGCGACCGCGCTCCGGAGTCCGGCTGAACACGGTCACCCGCGCGCCGCGCCGCCGGAGCGCCAGCGCCAGGGCGCGCGCCGCGCCCCCGGCGCCGAGCACGCCGACGCGTGCGCCGCGCAGACGCAGCCAGCCCCGCAACGGTGCCACCGAGGCCTCGAGGTCGGTGTTGCGGCCTTCGAGGCGGTTCCAGACCTTCACGACGGTGTTGACCGCGCCGCAGGCGCGCGCGTCGGCGTCGAGGCCGTCGAGATGCGGCAGAATCGCCTCCTTGAACGGATGCGTCACGCTCAGGCCCCGCAGCCGCAGATCGCTGAGGACCGGCAGGAACTCGGCGACCGAGGAGGCCTCGAACGGCAGGTAGCGCATGTCGAGACCGAGCGCCTCGAGTCCGGCGTTGTGCAGGCGCGGCGACATCGACCCGCCCACCGGCGCTCCCAGGACCCCCAGGAGCGTGGTGGTCGGGGCGATGCCGCGCCAGCGGTAGACCTCCTCGAGATCCTCGATCGGGATCTGTCCCGCGGCGCTCGCGGGCGCGCCGCTCCGGGGGGCGAACAGCGCCGCGCTGCCCCAGGCCGCCGCGAGAATGCGGCTCGGCACCCCCTTCGGCCCCATCGCGAAGGCGATCAGCCGCCCGCGCGGGGCGGCGCGCAGGAGATCGCGGTATCTCAGGTTGTCCCCCGTCACCTCGGCCCAGGTGACCACCTTGACGAGATCGACGCCGGGGACGGCGAGGAGGCGGGCGGCGCGCTCTTCGAGGTCGATCGGCGTGCCGTGCGGGTCGTGCCACGACAGGACGCGCTTCGGTCCGCCCGGGCGGAACAAATCGCGGGCGCCGACATCGCCGCTCTCGAGGTCGACGTACTCCGCCCCGGATCGCAGCAGGCGCCGCAGCAGGGCGGCGCGATCCTCGGGCCCGGCCGCTCCGCCCTGCGCGCGGCTGCGGACGGTCAGGAGCTTCGGCCGGCCACGCGCCTCCAGGATTCGATCGAGCTTGAGGTCCACGATTCCGTCGAGGCGGAACTCCACGAGATCGGTGGCCGGATGGGGGTCGCGGTAGGCGTCGATCGCCTCGGCGGTGGTGCGCCGCGCGACGACCTCGATCAGGAGCGGGCGGCGCGCCACTCCGCCTCAGGCGCCGCCGGCCGGCCGCGCGGGGTAGAGATCGTTGCTGAAGTAGCGCTCCCCCCGATCCGGGAGGAGGGTGACGATGTCGCCGCGCTTCTCCCGGGCCGCGATCCGCAGCGCCGCGAACAGGGCGGTGCCGGAGGAGATCCCGGCGAGGATCCCCTCGCGGCGCGCCAGGAGACGGGCGGTGTCGATCGCCTCCTGGTCGCGCACCTCGAGGCGCTCGTCGACCAGGCTCCAGTCCATGATCGCCGGCACACACGCCTCGGTCATGTTGCGCAGACCCTGCTGCTCGTGCTTGGGCTGCGGCTCGACCGCCACCACGCGGATCGACGGCTTCAATTCCTTGAGCCGCCGCGACACGCCGACCAGGGTGCCGCAGGTGCCGAGCGCCAGCACCAGCCAGTCGATGGCGCCGCCGGTCTGCTCCCAGATCTCCTGCGCGGTCCCTTCGTAATGTGCCCTGGGGTTGTCCGGGTTCTCGTACTGGCCGACCCGGAAGAAGTGCGCCGGGGTGGCCGCCTGCAGCGCGTCCGCCATGGCGATCGCCTCGTCGGAATCCCCCGCGGGCGAGGTCAGTCGCACCTCCGCGCCGAGCGCCGCCAGCATGCAGCGACGCTCCTCCGACGCCGCATGCGCCATGGTGATCAGCACCGGGTAGCCCTTGACCGCGCCGACCATCGCCAGCCCGATGCCGGTGTTGCCGCTCGACGCCTCGAGCAGCGTCATGCCCGGTTTCAGATCGCCGCGCGCCTCGGCCGCCTCGATCATCGTGAGCGCGATCCGCTCCTTGACGCTGCCGAGCGGATTGAAGCCCTCGAGCTTGGCCCAGACGCGCGCGTCCCCGGCGGCGGCCATGCGACGCAGATGCACCAGCGGAGTCCTGCCGATCGTTTCCAGGATGCTGCGGCAGGCCGGGGGAACGGGCCTCATGAGGTGCTGATTATATCCAACCGGGCCCCGGCGGCCGCGTTATCATCCCGCGCGTGCGCCGCGCCCCGACGGTTCCGGAGTCGGGGCTGCGCCCCGCCGGGGCGCGGCCCCTTCTCGCCGGTCTTCTGCTGTCCCTGGTTTCGATCGCGATCTGTCTCGGGGCGCTCGAGGCGGCCCTCCGGCTGGCCCCGGCGCGGCTGCTCCCCTCCGGCTCGTACGTCTCCGGGAGGCTCGACCCGCAGCTCGGCGTGGACGTGCACGCCGCCCCGGTGCTGTACACGAAGACCGGTTTCGTCCGGCGGGTCCCGAACCACGAGGGGTTCCTCGACGTCGAGCACGACGCCCGGGCCGCGAGCGGGGTGACCCGCATCGGCGTCTTCGGCGACTCGTACGTCGAAGCGCAGCAGGTGCCGCTCGAGGCGACCTTCTTTCGCCGCGGCCAGGAACGCCTCGGCCCGGGCACCGAGTGGCTGGCCTTCGGCATGTCGGGCTGGGGCACGTTGCAGGCTTACCGGGCGTTCGAGGTGTTCGCGCCGCGCGACCAGCTGTCGATCGCGGTCTACGTGTTCGTCGAGAACGACCCCGGTGACAACGACTACCTCATCAAGACGCAGGCCGTCGGCTCCGGCCGCCCGCTGCCGGGCGCTCTGCTTTCGGCCGACGGCGACTCCTGGGAGGAGCGCTCCGCCGTTCCCCCGGGCTCGGAGCCGCTCTGGTACATCCCCGCGAAATGGCTGCGCCGGCACTCGCTCCTGGCGCACGTGGTCGTGGATCGCCTGACGATCCTGCGGCGTCGTGGGGTGCAGGTGCGCGAGGACCGCGCCCTCCGGGAGATGGGCGGCGCGGCGCGCGGCGTCCCCGACGTGAACGATCTCCCTCCCACCTGGCCGGCGGACGATCGGGCGCGGGTCGAGCGCCTGGGGCGGCTCCTGTTGCGCGACTGGAAGCGGGCCGCCGACGCCCGGCACACCGACCTCCTCGTGCTCTACGTGCCGCGGGGCAACGACCAGCTGCGCGGGGTCATCGCGGAATCGGACACCTGGCTGCCCTGGCTGCGGGCGACCTGCGCCGATCTCGGGCTGCCGATCGTCGATCCGACGGGGGCGCTCCGGGAGGCGCTCGCGAACGGGCGCGAGGTGTACGCCGACCACTGGACCGCGGCCGGGCACGAGGTGGTGGCCGGCGTCCTGGCCGACGTCCTGCAGCCGCGTCTCAGAACAGCGTATAGATGAAGGGGGCGAGCGCCGAACCCTGCGTGAAGACGACGAGAGCGCCGAGGAGCAGCAGGATCGCCAGGATCGGCAGCAGCCAGAACTTCTTGCGTTGCCGCATGAAAGCCCAGAGTTCCCGGAGCAGGTCGAGCATCGTTTCCCCCTAGAACTGCTGCCGCATGTGGTCGCCGCCGCGCGGCTCGCGCGGGATCCGGTAGCTGGCCGCATCCGGATCGAAGCGCCGACCCATCGGGTCGCGACCGAACCAGCGCATCACGGCACCGACCGGCGTGAACACCAGGTAGAACGCCACGCCCAGGATGATGCGCGTGTTGATGAAGCCGAGCCAGTGCCCGACGCGCATCCAGACCCGGTGCACCGGGGCGAGCAGGCGCGGCGCGACCGCGGCGGGCACGAGGAGAAGCGCCGCCGCGACCAGGGCCCACCACCGCCACGGCGCGCCGTGCACGACGCGCGGCCAGACGCCGAGGAGCGCGAACACCCCTCCGACCAGGAAGCCGAAGGAGCGCAGCGGCTTGACGGAGGCGGGTGGTCGGGGAACGGTGCCGGTCATCGCGTCGGGTGGCTCAATCGAGGGTGAACTCGCGGCGCCAGTCCTGGCCTTCCTGCCAGGGCTGCTGCTCCGACTTCAGGAGGACGCAGTTCTCCAGCACCAGCGCGTCCATCTCGGTGCGCATGAAGCAGCGGTAGGCGTCCTCGGGGCTGCAGACGATCGGCTCGCCCCGCACGTTGAAGGAGGTGTTCACGATCACGCCGTAACCGGTCTTCTGCTCGAAGGTGCGGATCAGCCGGTGATAGCGCGGATTGGTGTCGCGGCGCACGGTCTGGAGCCGGCCGGTGCCGTCCACGTGGGTGATGGCGGGGACGAGCGCGCGCTTGTCCTCCTTCACGTCCACCACGTAGAGCATG
>DATKFL010000057.1:0-2761 GCA_035511355.1 Dongiaceae bacterium | reverse complement strand
TCCTGATGCCGCTCGTGGTGTTCGCGACGCCGGGGATGGCGCTCCTGCTCGACGCCGTCGGGCGACGGCGGCGGCGCGCCGAGGCGCCGCACCGGCTCGACGCCGCCGCATGAACCGCGCGCACCTGATGCGGGTGCTCCTGCCGTTCGCGGCGACGCGCCTGGGGCTGCTGGTCGTCGGTTGGCTCGCCCTGTTCCTCCTCCCCTCGGGGCTGACGCTCCAGACCGGGAACCTGGTGCACCACGCCCCGGGGCCGGCGCTTCTCGAGATGTGGGCCCGCTGGGACTCGGAGTGGTACCTCCTGATCGCCGATCGGGGTTATGGCGCCGACGACGAGTTCCTCCCTCGCAAGGTGGCGTACGAGCACGGCGACGACACCGGCTTCTTCCCGCTCTACCCGCTCCTGGTGCGCCTCGTGGCGCGCACCGGGATCTCCAGCCTCGCCGCCGGGGTGCTGGTCAGCAACGTCGCCCTCCTCGTCGCGCTCGCGGCGCTGCATCGCCTCGTCGATCGCGACCGCGGCGGCGCGGCCGCCGACCGTGCCGTCTGGCTGGTCGCGGCCTTTCCGACCTCGTTCTTCCTGTCGGCGGTCTACGCCGAGTCGCTCATGCTGGCGACCCTGCTGCTCGCGATCGTCGCGGCGCGCGACGGCCGGCTGTTGGTGGCCGGTCTCGCCGCGGCCGCCTGCGCCCTCTCGAAGCCGACCGGCTGCCTGGCGCTCCTGCCGGTCTGGGTGGAGATCGCCACCGGGGACCGGCGTCGTGCCGGTCTCCCGTCCGCGGGCGCCCCGCGCGCCCCGATCGCTCCCCGGCTGGCGCATCTCGCGCTCGTCACGCTGCCGAGCCTCGCCGCCCTCGGCGCCTACGCGGCCTTCTGCCATTCGCTGACCGGGCGGTGGGCTCCCTTTCTCGAGCGCCAGGCGCGCTGGCGGGGACCGACCGGGTTTCCCTGGCGCGCCTTCGCACGCTATTTCGAGAACCCCCAGGTCCATGGCGCGCACCACTCGAGCATCGACTTCGTGATCGCAACCGCCGCGGTCCTTTCGATCCCGTGGCTGTGGCGTCGGTTGCGCCCTTCGGACGCGCTCTACGGAAGCGTCGCGATCCTGCTGCCGCTCGGGTCGACCCTCTGGTCGTTCAGCCGCTTCGCGGCGTCGATCTATCCGCTCGCGGCGCTGTACGCGGGCGGCAGCGCCGACGCCGGCGCCGAGCGTCGCTGCCGCGCACTTCTCGGGGTCTGGCTCCCGGCGGGCGGCCTGCTGTTCGCGCTGTTCGCGGCCTGGTGGTGGGTCGGGTGAGGCACCTGCGGTTCAGTCCAGTTCGTAGCGGATTTCCATCGAGGCGCGGGTGCCGAGCGCGGTGCGCAGCATGGTCACGAGATCGGGGTCGCCGCCGTTCATCTTGAGGCTGTTGATCGACCCGGGCGAGAGCGAGAAGGTGTAGGCGTCGATGGTCTCCTCCACCAGCTCCTCCTGCAGGAAGTTGAGCTGATCCTCGGTGATCGGGCCAATCTCGACCTCGTTGTCGTTGTCGAACAGCCGGACCATGCGGCACCTCCCCGGGAAAAGATAGGCGCGCCGCGGCCTCCCCGCCAGCGCTCTCAGAGCCGTCCGGCGATGCGCGCCGCCGCCTCGTCGGGCGTCAATCCCTCGACGTCGACGTGCAGGCGGGCCGTGCGGTAGGCGACCAGGCGCGCCGCGTACAGGGCGCGCGCCTGATCGGGGTCGCGGAAGAGCGGTCGCCCCTCGCCCGCGCCGCAGCGGGCGATCGCCACCTCGATCGGCAGCTGCAGCCAGACCGCGGTGCCGGCCGCGTCGATCAGGCTGCGCGACGGCGCGTGCGCGTAGGTGCCGCCGCCGCAGGCGACCACGATCGCGCGGTCGCGCGGCAGCCCTGCGAGGATCCGGCTCTCGAGGTCTCGGAAAAGCGGCTCCCCCGACTCCTCGAGGATGCGCACGATCGGCCGGCCGTCCTCGGCGACGATCCGTTCGTCGAGATCGACGAACTCGCTCGCGAGGAGGCGCGCGAGCGCGCGCCCGATCGTCGTCTTGCCGACCCCCATGAACCCGACCAGGAAGATCGCGGCGGGCCGCGTCACGGACGGCACCTCAGGAGGCGGCGGCCTCCTCGTCCTTGCGCGCGAGGAGGCGGTCGAGATAGCCGGTGTCGAGGTTGCCGCGGATGAAGTCGGGGTCGTTGATGATCCGGCGGTGCAGCGGGATGTTGGTGCGGATCCCCTCCACCACCATGACCTCGAGGCTCCGCCGCATGCGCGAGATCGCCTCCATGCGGTTGTTGCCGCGGGTGATCAGCTTGGCGATCATCGAGTCGTAGTAGGGCGGGATGCGGCACTCGGGGTGCGCGGCGGTGTCGACCCGCACCCCCGGCCCGCCCGGCAGGTGGAAGGTCGTGATCAGCCCGGGCGACGGCACGAAGGTCACCGGGTCCTCGGCGTTGATCCGGCACTCGATCGAGTGACCGGTGTGCTGGATGTCCTCCTGCCGGAAGCCGAGCGATTCGCCGGCGGCGATCTTGATCTGCTCCTTGATCAGGTCGATGCCGGTGACCATCTCGGTGACCGGGTGCTCGACCTGGATGCGGGTGTTCATCTCCATGAAGTAGAAGCGCCCCTCCTCGTCGAGGAGGAACTCGATGGTGCCGGCGTTCTGATAGCCGACCGACTTCGAGAGCTTCACCGCCGCCTCGGCCATCCGGCGCCGCAGCTTCGGGTGCAGCGCGGTCGACGGCGACTCCTCGAGAAT
>DATKFL010000056.1:0-4632 GCA_035511355.1 Dongiaceae bacterium | reverse complement strand
CGACGATCCGGCGGGCGGCGTGATCACGATCGACGCGCCCGGGCTCGAGCTCCTGCGTCTCGCCGCCGGTCTGCCGGCCGCGGGGCGCGAGCTGACCGAGGAGTTCAATCCGTGGGAGGCGCGGCTCGACGACGCGATCGCCCTCGACAAGGGGTGCTACGTCGGGCAGGAGGTGATCGCGCGCCTCAACACCTACAAGAAGGTGTCGAAGTACCTGGTGCGGTTCGCGATCGCGGGCGACCCGCCGGCCGCCGGCGCGGCGGTGCGCCGCGGCGATGCGGTGATCGGCGCCGTCACCAGCGCGGCGGCGCTCCCGGGCGGCGGTCGATCGATCGCCCTCGGCTACGTGCGCGACGAGGATGCGGTGGCGGGAGTCGCAGTGACCATCGACGCGCCGGGAGGCTCGCTCCCGGCCACCATCGAGGGGGTGGCGCGATGAAGAAGAAGTCGCCGAAGTCGGCGGAGCCGAAGGTAGCCATCCTCCTGGTCGGCCACGGGTCGCGCGCCGCGGACGCCGGGCGCGTCCTGCAGGCGGTCGCGACCTCGATCCGCAACCGCTACCGGCGCTGCCTCGTCGAGAGCGCCTTCTTCGAGCTGAACCCGCCCGACATCCCGACCGGCATCGATCGGTGCGTCGGGCAGGGGGCGACCCGCATCCTGCTCGTGCCGTTCGCCCCGTACCTCGACGGCCACGTCGGGCGCGACCTGCCGGAGCACCTGAGCAACGCGCGGCTCCGGCACCCGTCGCTCGACATCCGGATCGCGGCGCATCTCGGGCCCGATCCGCGGCTGGTCGCGATCTGCGCCGATCGCGTGAAACAGGGGCTGCGCGCCGGCCGGTGGGCCTGAAAACCGTGTGCTATCATCGACCGCGCTCCTAAAAACGTACGCGCCTGACGCCCCGACCGGTCCGGACGGGGCTCCAACGGAGAGAATGTTCCGATGTCCCACGCGAGCCATCCGTCCGCACCGCACGCGCCGGCGGGAACCGCGGCCGACCCGCGGCACGTCGTCATCCTCGGCTCCGGCTGCGCCGGCCTGACCGCCGCGGTCTACGCGGCGCGCGCCAACCTGCTGCCGCTCCTGATCGACGGTCACGAGGCCGGCGGCCAGTTGAGCCTGACGACCGACGTCGAGAACTTTCCCGGATTCCCGAAGGGAATCCTGGGACCCGAGTTGATCGAGAACATGCGACGGCAGGCGGAGCGCTTCGGCACCGAATACCTCGCCGGCACCGCCACCGCGGCGGATCTGACGAAGCGCCCGTTCAAGATCACGATCGACGGCGAGCGGTCGCTCCACACCCGCGCGCTGATCATCGCCTCGGGCGCCTCGGCGCGCCTCCTGGGCCTGCCGTCCGAGCGGCGTCTGATCGGGCACGGCGTGTCGACCTGCGCGACCTGCGACGGGTTCTTCTTCAAGGGCCGCGAGATCATGGTCGTCGGCGGCGGCGACTCGGCGCTCGAGGAGGGGAATTTCCTGACCAAGTTCGCGAGCAAGGTGACCATCGTGCACCGCCGCGACACGCTGCGCGCCTCGAAGATCATGCAGGACCGGGCGCTCAAGAACCCGAAGATCGCGTTCGTCTGGGATTCCGAGGTTGCGGAGATCCACGGGGTCGACAAGGTGGAGTGGGTGCGCCTGAAGAATCTCAAGACCGGCGCGACCACCGACGCGAAGGTCGACGGCGTCTTCGTGGCCATCGGTCACGTCCCGAACACGAAGATCTTCGAAGGCCAGATCGACATGGACAAGGCCGGCTACATCAGGACCAAGGGGGGCAGCCGCACGAACGTGCCGGGCGTCTTCGCGGCCGGCGACTGCCAGGATTTCGTCTACCGCCAGGCGATCACCGCCGCCGGCAGCGGCTGCATGGCGGCGATCGACGCCGAACGGTACCTCGAAGCGGAAGGGCACTGAGGAGATTCGGGATGAGTCAGAATGTGGACGAGCTGCTCGACGCGATCGACCAGGCGATGGCGCTGATGAAGAAGACCGGCGAGGGGCGCTTCCGCCTCGAGGTCGCCGGCCTGGTGAAGGTGAAGCGGGTCCTCGAGGGACTCGACCCGGAGGAGGTCGAGGCGCTCCTGGAGGAGGACGAGGAAGAGGACCGCGACGCCGACGAGGACGACGACGAAGACGACGAGGAAGCGGACGAGGAGGAGTAGGTCGTCGTCACGACCGGCGGCGCGCCGGCGCCGCCGCGGGGGTGATTGGTGCCGGAGGCGGGATTTGAACCCGCATGCCTTTTGGGCGCCACCCCCTCAAGATGGTGTGTCTGCCAGTTCCACCACTCCGGCACGACCGGGAGCCGCAGAGGCCACCCCGGAACTTCCCCGAAGATCCCGTTCTAGTTGCTGCCCGGCGGCTTGGAGCCGTCGGCCGGCTTGGTCGCGTCGCCGCCGCCGGCCGGAGCCTTGTCGGTGGCCGCGGGGGCGGCCGTCGGGGCCGCCGGCGCGCTCTCGCCGTTCAGAGCGCCGGGGGCTGCGGGTGTCGTCGCCGGCGCCTCGACCGGGACGCTCTCGAGCACCGACGCGGCCCCCTTCGAGCCGTACAGGGCGAGGCCCAGCGACGTCAGCATGAAGGCGACGGCGCAGAATGTCGTCGCCTTGGCCAGGAAGGTCACGGCGCCCCGGCTGCCGAGCGCGGTCTGGCTGCCGCCCCCGCCGAAAGCGCCCGCCAGGTCGGCGGCCTTCCCGCTCTGCAGGAGAACGACGAAGATCAGAACGATGCAGACCACGAAATGCACGCCATACAGGATGTAGATCACGGCCGGTGCCATCCTCCCGATTCGCGGAAGCGCGCATGCTAGCACAGCGTTCCGGCGGCCTACAACCCTCGGAACCCGGCGATGCGGCCGAACTCGGCGGGCCGGAGCGACGCCCCGCCGACCAGGAGGCCGTCGATTTCGCCGCGTGACATGAGATCGTCGGCGTTCTTCTCGCCGACGCTGCCGCCGTACAGGATGCGGATCGAACGCTCACTCTCGCCGAAAATCGCCCCGAGCTCGTTGCGGATGAGCGAGTGCATCTCCGCGGCGTCGGCCGGGGTCGCCGCCCGGCCGGTGCCGATGGCCCAGATCGGCTCGTAGGCCATCGCCAGCCGCGCCGCCTCGTGGCGCGGCACGCCGTCGAGCGAGCGCGCCACCTGGTCGCGCACCACCTGGCCCTGCCGCCCGGCGGTGCGGGCCTCCAGGTCCTCGCCGACACAGACCACCGGGTGGAGTCCCGCACGCAGCGCCGCCGCCACCTTGTGGCTGACGTTGCGATCGGTCTCGCCGAGGAAGACCCGCCGCTCCGAGTGCCCGACCAGCACGTAGCGCACGCCGACTTCCGCCAGCATCGGCCCGGAGATCTCGCCGGTGTAGGGGCCCTCCTCCTCCCAGAAGAGATCCTGCGCGGCGAGCACGAGCGGTCCGCCGGCGATCGCGGCGCCGACCGTCGTCAGCGCGGTGAACGGAGGCGCGATCGCCACCTCGCGGTCGGGCGCGTCCCGGACCAGCGCCGCGATCGAGCGCGCGGTGTGCGCCGCCATGGAGACGCTGAGGTTCATCTTCCAGTTGCCGATGACCAGCGCCCGGCGCCAGGGAACGCTCACGCGCCCGCCTCCCCGTCCGCCGGGGCGTCGCTCAGCGCCGCCACGCCCGGGAGGGTCAGGCCGGAGAGGAACTCGAGCGCCGCGCCGCCGCCGGTGGAGACGTGCGAGAACTCCCGTTCGAGCCCGAGGCGGGTCACCGCCGCGACCGAGTCGCCGCCGCCGACGACGCTGAACGGGCGCGCCGCGGCGATGGCGCGGGCCGCGGCGAGCGTGCCGGCGTCGTAGGGCGGCACTTCGAAGAGCCCCAGCGGCCCGTTCCAGAACACCGTGCGCGCCGCCTTGATCTCGGCCTCGAAGAGCAGGCGGGTCCTCGGCCCGACGTCGAGTCCGACCAGCCCCTCGGGGATGGCGGCGTCAGGGGTGGTCGACGAGGGCGCCCCCGGCTGCGGATTGGGCGCCGCCACGTGATCGACCGGGAGGAGCAGGCGCACGCCGCGGGCGCGGGCGCGCGCCGCGATCTGCCCGGCCGCCTCGACCCGATCCGCCTCGACCCGCGAGCCGCCGACCCCGACGCCGGCGGCGCGCAGGAAGGTGTAGGCCATCGCGCCGCCGACCAGGATGGCGTCGGCGCGCTCGAGGAGACGCTCGATGAGATCGATCTTGTCGCTCACCTTGGCGCCGCCGAGAAGCGCCACGTAGGGACGCTCCGGCGCGTCGCGCAGCTTCCCCAGGGCGGTCAGCTCGCCGTCCATCAGGAGACCGGCGGCGGCCTGCGGAAGAAGCCCGGCGATCGCCGCGACCGAGGCGTGCGCCCGGTGCGCCGCGCCGAACGCGTCGTCGACGTAGAGCTCGGCGAGCGCGGCGAGCCGCGCCGCGAACCCGGCGTCGTTCGCCTCCTCCTCCGGGTGGTAGCGCAGGTTTTCGAGGAGGAGAAGGTCGCCGTCCCGGAGCGCCTTCGCGGCCGCCTCGACCTCGGGCCCGACACAGTCGGACGCGAACGCCACCGGCCTGCCGACCAGCTCCGCGAAACGGGCCGCGACCGGCGCGAGGCTCAGCTCGGGCTTCGGCTTTCCCTTCGGCCGGCCGAGATGCGAC
>DATKFL010000055.1:0-3894 GCA_035511355.1 Dongiaceae bacterium | reverse complement strand
GCCACGTGCCGGCGGGACTCGGCGTCCTCGAATCGGCCCTGGTGCTCCTGCTCGCTTCTCCCGAGCGCCCGCCCGCGACGGTGCTCGGGACCGTCCTGGTCTACCGGGTGCTGTACTACTTCGTGCCGCTCCTCGCCGCGCTGACGCTGCTCGCGGGGCTGGAGGCGGCGCGGCGGCGCGATCGCCTCCGGCGCGCGGCGCGCTCGGTCGCCTCGGCCGCCGCCGGGCTGGCGCCGCTCGCCATCGCGCTCGCCACCTTCTTCGCGGGACTCATCCTGCTGTTCTCCGGCGCGACGCCGGCGGCGAAGGGGCGGATCGAGCGGCTTGGCCGCATCCTGCCGATGGCGGTGGTCGAGACGTCGCACTTCCTCGGCTCGCTGGTCGGCGCGAGTCTCCTGATCCTGGCGCGCGGCCTGCAGCGCCGCCTCGACGCCGCCTTCCATCTCACCGCCGCGCTCCTGGCCGCCGGCGCGCTGTTCTCGCTCCTCAAGGGTCTCGACTACGAGGAGGCGACCGTCCTGGTGCTGGTGCTGGCCCTGCTGTACGCCTGCCGCGGGCGCTTCGACCGGCGGGCGCGTCTCCTCGAGCCGCTCTCGGTCTCGTGGGGGGTCGCCATCGCGCTGGCGCTCGGCGCCTCGCTGTGGCTGGGGCTGTTCGCCTTCAAGCATGTGGAGTACTCGAACGATCTGATCTGGGAGTTCGCGCTGCACGGACACGCGTCGCGGTTCCTGCGCGCCTCGATCGGCGCGCTCGGCCTGACGCTTCTGGTCGCCATCGCCGGACTCCTGAGCCCGGTCTCGGTGCGCGCCGAGCCGGCGACCGCCGACGAGCGCCGGCGCGCCGCGCCGATCGTCGGCGCCGCCGCCGACACCACCGCGCACCTGGCGCTGCTCGGCGACAAGGCGTTCTCCTGGAGCGAGGACGGGCGCGGCTTCGTGATGTTCGCCGTGCGCGGCCGCTCCTGGGTGAGCATGGGCGATCCGATCGGGCCGGAGGAGACCTGGACCGACCTGGCGTGGGGATTCCGCGAGGCGGCGGTGCGCGCCGGCGGGCGCGCCGCCTTCTACCAGGTCCGGGCCGAGCATCTCGACCTGTACATCAACATGGGTCTCATGCTCTACAAGGTGGGCGAGGAGGCGCGCGTGCCGCTGTCGTCGTTCACCCTCGAGGGGCACGCCTTCAAGGACCTGCGCCAGGCGCGCCGGCGCGCCGAGAACGACGGGCTCGAGCTCGAGATCCTTCCGAGCGACGCGGTCGCGCCGCACCTGCCGCGCCTGCGGGTGATCTCGGACGACTGGCTCGCGAGGAAGAACGTGCGCGAAAAGGGCTTCTCGCTCGGCTTCTACCGCGAGGACTATCTCGCGCTGACGCCGCTGGCCCTGGTCCGACAGGGAGGCCGGATCATCGCCTTCGCCAATCTCTGGCCCGGCGGCGGGCGCGAGGAGCTCTCGGTCGATCTCATGCGCCACGACGCGCACGCCCCCGGGCACACGATGGATTTCCTGTTCGTCGAGCTGATGCTGCACGGGCGGCGCGAGGGATACCGCTGGTTCAACCTCGGCATGGCGCCGCTGTCGGGGCTGGAGAGCCGGCCGATGGCGCCGCTCTGGGCGAAGGCCGGCGCCCTCCTGTACCGGCGCGGCGAATCGTTCTACAACTTCGAGGGACTCCGGCAGTACAAGGAGAAGTTCGCACCGGTCTGGACCCCGCGTTATCTCGCCGGCCCCGGGGCGTTGGCGCTCCCGGGGCTTCTGGCCGACATCGCCGCCCTCGTCGGCGGCGGTCTCAAAGGAGTCGTCGCCCGATGAAACCGAAGGCCGTCCTGCCGTTCCTTCTCGCGCTCCTGCCGATGCCCGCCGTCGCGGCGACCGTCGACAGCCTCGACTTCGGCCGCTTCGGGCGCGTCGCCCTGTACGGCACCGCGCGTCCGCCGGAGGAGGTGGTGCTGTTCGTCTCGGGGGACGGCGGCTGGAACCAGGGAGTCGTGAGCATGGCGCGGCATCTCTCCGATCTCGGGGCGCTCGTCGTCGGCATCGACATCCGCCGCTACCTCCGAAGCCTCGCGGCCGGTCACGAGTCGTGCTCCTACCCGGCGGGCGACTTCGAGCTCCTCAGCAAGTTCGTGCAGAAGTCGCTCGATCGGCCGGTCTACCTCGAGCCGATCCTGGTCGGGTATTCCTCCGGCGCGACCCTGGTCTACGCGACCCTCGCCGAGTCCCCCGAGAACACCTTCAAGGGGGCGCTGAGCCTCGGCTTCTGCGCCGATCTGCCGATCGATCGGCCGTTCTGTCGCGGCTCGGGCCTGATCGCGAACCCCGTTCCGCACGGCAAGGGCTATCTGTTCGAGCCTTCCGCCAATCTCCCGGCCCCCTGGATCGCGCTGCAGGGCCAGATCGACAAGGTGTGCGGACCGGCCGAGGTCGATCGCTTCGGACGGGAGGCCCATCCGGCGGAAGTGGTCGCGCTGCCGCACGTGGGGCACGGCTTCTCGGTGGAGAAGAACTGGCGGCCGCAGTTCGAGGATGCCTACCGCCGCCTCGCCGCCGCGGGCGCCGAGGGCGAGACCGTCGAGAGCGCGGCCGGCGACGCGGCGGCGCGCGACGGGCAGTCCGCGAGCGGCGATCCGGCGCCGGCCGCCGGCGCGGTGGAGCCGGCCGCCCCTCCCAGGCCGAAAGAGCTGCCGCTCGTCGAGGTCCCCGCCCGCGCCGGCACGAGCGACACGCTCGCCGTGATCGTCAGCGGCGACGGCGGCTGGTCGGGTCTCGACAAATCGGTCGCGGCAACCCTCGCCGGGCGCGGCATCGACACGGTCGGGCTCAACTCGCTGAAATACTTCTGGACGGCGCGCACCCCGGACGGCGCCGCCGCGGATCTGCACGCGATCCTGGCGCACTACCTGTTGCGCTGGAAGAAGGAGCGCATCCTCCTCATCGGCTACTCGTTCGGTGCGGAGGTGCTGCCGTTCATGATGGCGCGCCTTCCCGAAGACCTGCGCCAGCGCGTGCGTCTCCTGACCCTCATCGGCCCGGGACCGACCGCCAGCTTCGCCTTCCATGTGGCGGAATGGCTCGGGCGCGACGACCCCGACGCGCGGCCGATCCTTCCCGAGATCGAGCGGCTCGTCGGGTCGCGCATCCTCTGCCTGGGTGGCGAGGACGAGAAGGACTCGCTCTGCCGGAAGCTGAAGCCCGAGCAGGCGACCAGCGAGATCGTCCCGGGCGGGCATCACTTCGGCGGCGACTATGGCGCAATCGCCGACCGCATCCTGGCGCGCGCCGGCGAGTAGAGGAGCCTCCGATGCCGACCCGAGTCAGCCGCCGCCGTTTCGTCACCGCCGGTCTCGCCACCGGAGCGGCGGGCCTGTTCGCCGCCTCCCGCCGCGCCGCCGCCCGCGACAAGACTCCCCCGGCGACGCCCGCCGCCGGAGCGCCCGCCGTCGTGACCCGGGGCGCGGCGCGACCGGTGATGGTCGGCTCGTGGAACGCCGCGAAATTCACCAACGGCGGGCCGCGCACCGGGATCGCCGAGGCGTACGAAAAAATGCTGCGCGGCGACGACGTCCTGGACGCGCTCCTGGCCGGCGTGGCGATCCTCGAGCTCGATCCGACCGAGGACTCGGTCGGGTACGGCGGGCTGCCGAACGCCGACGGCGTGGTGCAGCTGGACGCCTGCTGCATGCACGGCCCGACCCGGCGCGCCGGCGGGGTCGCGGCGCTCGAGGGGGTGCGCACGCCGTCGAAGGTGGCGCGCGCGGTGCTCGACGAAACCGACCATCACCTCCTGGTCGGGCGCGGCGCGCAGGAGTTCGCGCGTCGCCTCGGGTTCACGATCGAGGACGACCTCAACACCGAGCACTCGCGCCGGCTCTGGCTCGAATGGAAGCGCCGCCTGGAC